>NZ_KV821353.1:0-238 GCF_001815635.1 Corynebacterium sp. HMSC075D04 | reverse complement strand
CGCAGCGATATCACCAACGCAGCCCTATTTCGTGCGTTCATCCAGCACCTGACCACCGGGACCAGTCTTGCGGCGATCGCCGGCAACATGAGCTGCTCGACACGTACGCTGCAGCGCAAATTCGATGCCTTTTGGCTGGTTGACGTGCCTGACCCGACCATCGGCCATACAGGCAGGGTCTACGACCAGATCTTCATCGACGGCACCTACACCGCAGGTGGCTGTCTGATCGTGGCGG
>NZ_KV821352.1:78630-150782 GCF_001815635.1 Corynebacterium sp. HMSC075D04 | reverse complement strand
CCTATGACGAGCGTGAGATCTCCGACATGGAGCACGCTGGGCGGTTAGGTATTGATACGGAGCGTCCTGCAGCAGCTCAGATTGCGGAGAACCTCATTGGCATCTTCTTCGGCGAGGGCAAGGTGGCTACTGCAGCACCTCGCCCGACGGTGTTGGTGCCGCTGCCGGATTACGTACGCATCCTGGATGGCAATGGTGATGATGTGCTCTTGGCCATGACTGATGGCACCACCATGACTGGTGCGCAGTTTCTCGCCGCCCAGTTCGGTGATGCGCTTGAGGTGGCGGCCTTTCATCCGCAGGCCGGTGCGGTGAATTTGTACCGCACGCAGCGTTTGGCGAATCAGAAGCAGCGTGATCTGGCCAAGCTGGTCTCCCCGGTGTGTGCGTTTCCTGGCTGTCGTCACGGAGCAGACAACTGCGAGCTGCATCACGTGGAGGCGTGGCGGCATGGTGGGGAGACCAATATTGGCAACCTTGCGCCGCTATGCAGGTATCACAACCGGGTCAATGATGATGACCCGTGGCGTAAGAAACGGGGCCGGATCGTCATGGTGCGGGGTGCGCCAGTATGGATCTCACCCCGCGGCTACCTGGTGAAAAACACCAACCGCGGGGCAATGGACCAACTCTTCGGCTCTTAGCGCCGGAGGACGTAGTACTGCACGCTCATTGCAGGTAAGTGCAGCTCAATGGACTGGTCGAACCGGTCCCACTCGGTGGCGTCGGTGTGCACGCTGCGTGGCAGGTCGTTGCCGGCACCGCCGTAGACTGATTCGTCGGTGTTGATCAGCATGTCCCATGCGCCTGCTTCGGGCAGGCCGAGGCGGTAGCTGGGCAAGGAGACGCCGGAGAGGTTAATCACGGCGAGGACTGGGGTGGCGTCGACGCCCCAGCGGATGTAGGCGAGGACGTTGTTTGAGGCGTCGTCGCCCTTGATCCACTGGAAGCCCATGGGGGTGTTGTCTTGGGAGTACAGGGCGGGGGTGTCGCGGTAGACCAGGTTGAGGTCGCGTACGAGGCGTTTGATGCCGGCGTGGTAGTCGCGGTGCAGGTCGTCCCAGTTGATGGAGTGGGCTTCGTCCCATTCGGTGGTTTGGCCCCATTCGCAGCCCATGAACATGAGTGGTTTGCCGGGGTGGGAGTACATGTAGCCGTAAAGGGCGCGTAAGCCCGCGGCTTTGTTCCAGTCGTCGCCAGGCATGCGCTGCCACAGGGAGCCTTTGCCGTGGACGACTTCGTCGTGGCTGAACGGTAGGACGTAGCGTTCGGAGAAGGCGTAGACGAGCGAGAAGGTGATTTCGTTGTGGTGGTGGGAGCGGTGGACGGGGTCGAGTGAGAAGTATTCGAGGGTGTCGTTCATCCAACCCATGTTCCACTTCATGGAGAATCCGAGGCCGTCGGCGTCGGTTTGGGCGGTCACGCCTGGCCATGCGGTGGATTCTTCGGCGATGGTGAGCACGCCGGGGTGTTCGCGGTGGACGGTGGCGTTCATTTCTTGGAGGAATTGGACGGCTTCCCAGTGTTCGCGGCCGCCGTGTTGGTTGGGGAGCCATTCGCCGGGTTCGCGGGAGTAGTCGAGGTAGAGCATGGAGGCGACGGCGTCGACTCGGATGCCGTCGAGGTGGAATTCTTCGAACCAGTAGAGGGCGTTGGCGACGAGGAAGTTGCGGACTTCGCGTCGGCCGAAGTTGAACACGTAGGTGCCCCAGTCGCGTTGTTCGCCGCGTCGCCAGTCGGGGTGTTCGTAGAGGGGTGTGCCGTCGAAGCGTGCGAGGGCGAAGTCGTCTTTGGGGAAGTGGGCGGGCACCCAGTCGACGATGACGCCGATGCCGTTGGCGTGCAGTGTGTCGACGAGACGGCGGAAGTCGTCGGGGCTTCCCCAGCGTGCGGTGGGGGCGTAGTAGCCGGTGACTTGGTATCCCCAGGAGCCGCCGAAGGGGTGTTCGGCGACGGGGAGGAATTCGACGTGGGTGTAGCCGTTTTCGACGAGGTAGGGCACGAGTTCGTCGGTAAGTGTGGCGTAGGTTGCGCCTTGTTTCCAGGAGCCGATGTGGCATTCGTAGATGCTCATAGCGGAGTTGGTGGCGTCGCGTCCGGCACGGGCGGTGATCCAGTCGTGGTCGCTCCATTCGAATTCGCTTGGCTTTGCGACGACCGAGACCGTCTCCGGCGGAGTCAACGTGCGTTTAGCCAGCGGGTCGGCTTTGTCGATGCGTGTGCCGTCGGCGGTGTGGATGGCGAATTTGTAAGCGTCGCCGTCGCCGATGCCGGGGATGAAAATTTCCCAGACGCCGGAGACGCCGAGGCTGCGCATGGGGTACTGGCTGGGGTTCCAGGAGCAGAAGTCACCGATGACGGCTACGCCGGTGGCGTTGGGTGCCCAGACGGCAAATGAGGTGCCGGTGACGACGCCGAGGGTGGTTTCGTAGGTGCGGACGTTCGCGCCGAGGACGTCCCAGAGACGTTCGTGGCGGCCTTCGTTGATGAGGTGGATGTCGAGGGAGCCGAGGGTGGGTAGGAAGTTGTAGGCGTCGGCGACGATGATGGGGGCTGCACCGGGGTAGGTGATGCGGTAGCGGTAGTCGGGGGTGTGGGCGACGTCGAGGGTGGTGGCCCAGATGTCGTCGCCAAGCGGCTGCATGGGTTGGGACGCGTTGTGGATGAGCAGTTCGACGCGTTCGGCACCGATGAAGCGGGTGCGGATGATGGATCCGTCGCCGTGGGGGTGCCAGCCGTAGATGTCGTGGGGTGCGTTGTGGGTGCAGGCGAGGAGGCGTTGGCGGTCCCCGTCCGGGATGAGCAGGTTGGTGTTCATGGTGGTCCTTAGGGGCGGTAGTCGTGGTCTGAGATCTGACGGTACGCGAGTGCTTCTCGACGATCCGGCGCAACCTCGGGCAAACGCACCACGTGGGCGACGTTCTTCTCGGGCGAGAGTTTGATGTAGTTGCCGGTTTCGGCGGTTGTCCACGTGTAGCGCTCGTTGGTGATCTGGTCGTGGACGTCGAAGGTGCCGGGGCTCAGTCCGATGGCGTCGGCGTCGATGTGCAGCAGGCCTTCTTGGGTGCCGGTGGGGTCCAGATTGACGACGACCAACACCGCGTTGCCGGAAATCGCATCGACCTTGGAGTAGGCGATGAGGTTGTCGTTGTCGATGCGGTGGAAGCGGATTTGGCGCAGTTGCTGCAGGGCGGGGTTGTCGCGACGGATCTGGTTGAGCAGCGTCAGGTACGGCTCGAGGGATTTGCCTTGCTTGAGAGCAGCGTCGAAGTCGCGATGGCGCAGTTGGTATTTTTCGCTGTCGTGGTATTCCTCGCTGCCGGCGGCGACGGGGCGGTTTTCGTAGAGTTCGTAGCCGGAGTACACGCCCCACAAAGGGCTCATGGTGGCAGCGAGTGTGGCGCGCAGGGCAAACGCTGCCGGGCCACCGGTCTGCAGGGTGGCGTGCAGGATGTCGGGGGTGTTGACGAAGAGGTTGGGGCGGGAGACGTCGGCGACGTCGACAAGCAGTTGGGCGAAGTCGGTCAACTCCGCCTTGGTCACCTTCCAGGTGAAGTGGGTGTACGACTGGCTAAACCCAGCCTTGGACAGCCCGTACATGCGCGGCGGGCGGGTAAACGCCTCGGCGAGGAAGATGACGTCCGGGTCGGTTTCGTGGACCTTGGAAATGAGCCAGTGCCAGAAGTTCACCGGCTTCGTGTGGGGATTGTCTACACGGAAGGTGGTCACGCCGAGGTTGACCCAGTACATGAGCACCCGGTAGATCTCGGCGTAGAGGGCCTCGGGCGCGTTGTCGAAGTTCAGCGGGTAGATGTCCTGGTATTTCTTTGGCGGGTTTTCGGCGTACGCGATGGTGCCGTCGGCGAGCACGGTGAAAAACTCCGGGTGCTCTTTCGCCCACGGGTGATCGGGCGCAGCCTGCAGGGCGAAGTCGAGGGCGATCTCCAGACCCAACTCGTTGGCGTGGTCCATCATGTCCAAAAATTCGTCCTCGCCGCCCAGGTTTGGGTCGAAGGCGTCGTGGCCGCCGTATTTAGACCCGATGGCCCACGGGGAGCCGACGTCGCCGTCTTCGGGGGTGAGGGTGTTGTTGCGGCCTTTGCGGTTGACCTCGCCAATCGGGTGGATGGGCGGGAAATAGACGGTGTCGAATCCCATCGCCGCCACTCGGTCCAATTGCGCCGCGGTGGTGGCCCAGGTGCCGTGGATCGGGTTGCCCTTTTTATCCACACCGCCGGTGGAGCGCGGAAACAGTTCGTACCAGGAGTTCACGAGTGCCTCGCGACGCTCCACAAGGATATCGGCGACGGGCCCGCGGGTGACCAATTCACGCAGGGGGTGTTCGGCGAGCACGTCTTGCACCTCCTGGGAACACCCGGGGGTGATGCGTTGGGAAAGGGGCAGGGTGTCGTCGATAAGCGATGCGCGCGCGGAGGCAAGCACCGGGGAGGAATGCTGAGCAATCGCGGCGTCGAACAATTCCACGCCATGCGCAATATCGTTGGCCAACTCCGCTAACGACTGGCCGGCGGCGAGCTTCTTTTCCACCGCGTTGCGCCACGTGGCCATGACGTCGCTCCACGCATCCACCCGATAGCGCCACAGACCTTGCTCGTCCGGCACAAACACCGCATGGCAATAATCCGGCCGATAAAACTCGGCGTGCATCGGCACCTCGTACTGCGCACCCGACGGCGCGACAAGTACCAGCGTCGCAGCAATCGCATCGTGGCCCTCGCGCCACACCAACGCGGAAACCGGCACGACCTCACCAACAACCGCCTTCGACGGCAACGTGCGCCCAGAGACCTGGGGGCGGACGTCGTCGATGCCGAAGCGAGCAACCATCATCAAAACCTTCCGAGCGACCATTGATTCACCCGCCAGGGTAGCGCGGGGCAACCACACACGCGGGCCGAAATAGGCCAAGATGGGGGACGTGAATCAGACAGAGGAATTGGTGACAGATCCGGACCTGCTCATCGACATGCGCAACGTGTCCTTCATTCGTGGCGGACACACGCTCGTCGGCCCTGTCGATTGGCAGGTCGAGCTCGACGAGAGGTGGGTGGTCATCGGGCCGAACGGCGCCGGCAAAACCACCTTGATCCGGATGGCGTCGGCGCAGGAATTCCCATCGGCAGGCCACGTGTTCATTCTCGGCGAGCGCGTCGGCGCCACCGATATGCGCGACTTGCGTGCCGCGATCGGTGTGACGTCCTCCGCGGTGGCGAACCGTGTGCCGGAGGACGAGAAGGTCGGCGACCTCGTGGTCTCCGCTGGTTACGCCATTTTGGGGCGTTGGCGCGAGGACTACGACGAGATGGATTACGACCAAGCCCTCGAAGTACTTGAGCAAGTCGGCGCGATGCACCTGATCGACCGTCGCTGGGGCACCCTGTCTGACGGCGAGAAGAAGCGCGTGCTCGTTGCGCGTGCCGTGATGACCAACCCGGAGCTGCTCATTCTCGACGAGCCCGCCGCCGGCATGGACTTGGGCGGCCGTGAGGACCTCCTGGCCTACCTGGGGGATCTGGCGATGGACCCGGATGCGCCGGCGATCGTCATGATCACCCACCACCTGGAGGAGATCCCGGACGGGTTTACCCACGCGATGCTGCTGGACGAAGGCGAGATTGTCGCCCAAGGCCTCATCGATGACGTGCTGACGTCCGAGAACGTCTCGCGCGCCTACCACCAGCCGATCGAAGTGACGCGCGCTGACGGGCGTTTCTTCGCACGCCGCGCCCGTTCAGCCCGCAGGGGTGCGCACCGGGCGTAGACCGCCGGGGTGGGAGCAATGCCGACGGAGAAGAAGCGCAACGAGGCCGTGTTGTCGCACGACGAGGCCGATTCGATTGACCCGAGCGAGAAGAGCGGGTTTTTCGGTGCGCGTTTATCTGCGACGGTAATTCTGCTACGTAATAGCGCCGAGGGGATTGAGGTGTGGGTGCAGGAGCGTGTCCTGTCCATGCCGAATTACCCGGGGTTGACGGTGTTTCCGGGCGGCGGGGTGGATTCGCGTGATTTCCCGCCGCGTGCCTGGGACGATGGCGAGTTGTGGCTTGGGCGTTCCGCGATTTCGCTTGCTCGCCAGCTCGGGGTGACCAAATACAAGGCTCACGCGGTGTTGTTCGCGGCGGTGCGCGAGCTGTTCGAGGAGACTGGCACGCTGCTTGCGGTTGACGATGACGGCACGCTTCTCGACGACGCCCGCCCCTTCCACAACCACCGCCTCCGGCTCGAATCTCACGAGCTTTCCCTGACTGACGTGTTGCAGGAGAGCAACCTCAACGTGTGCGCGGACCTGCTCAAGCCGGTGGCGCGCTGGGTCGGGGTGTCTGAAAGTGGCAACTGGTTTGACACGTTTACGTTTGTTGCTGCCAACCCGGAGGGCCAAGAGCCGGATTCGGATACGTGGGAGGCAGACGATGCGAACTGGTTCCCACCACAGTTGATCCTCGACGGCTGGCGGCATGGATTGGTGCGCCTTGCCCCTTCGACGTGGGCCCAATTGAACGAATTGCGCCGTTTCGACACTGTCGACGACGTCCTGCACGCCGCGGAAGGAGCAAGCCTCGCTCCCGTGATCGGTGACCCGGTCGACGATGCGCGATACGAAGAGTTCTTCACGTTCCGACCAGTAGACCGGATTGGAAAACGCTATGACATTTAGCGTCGCAGAGGCACGGTTCCTCGCAGCGAACGCTGACGCGATCTCCGCAGTCGAGCCCGAGATCGCCCTGACCAAAAAGAGTGTGTTCGCCGACCGTGCGGTGTTGGACCAACACTTTGGCGACTACGCCCGAGCCGTCAGCGCGCTTATCGCCGCCCGGCGCGCCGCGGCAGGCAAGTTTCCCGCTGATTGGCTCACTGACGCCGATGCCGCGCAGCAGGCCACTCCGGCGCGCGTGGCGGGGGTACGTGCCACGCGACTCGCCGAGGCGGGGGCGCAGATGGTGCACGATGTGACGTGCTCTGTCGGCTCGGAGGCGCCTGCGTTTCGTCAACGTGGCATCGCGTGGATGGGCAGCGACCTGGATATGTCTCGGCTGATCATGGCGCGGCACAACCTGGGGCAGGAGGCGTGGCTGGCGCAGGCGGATGCGCTCAGGCCGGTGACGTCTGACGGGGTGGTCGTCGCTGATCCCGCGCGCCGCGCCGGAGGACGTCGCATTACCGACCCGGCGCAGTTGCTTCCGCCGCTGCCGGATTTGCTCGATGCGCAGGCCGGCCGCGAGATGGCAGTGAAGTGCGCGCCGGGCATCGACTATTCGGGGTGGGATGGGCTGGTCAGCGTGGTGTCCGTCGACGGCGGCGTCAAAGAGGCGTGTTTGTATACGCCGGGGTTGGCGGGAGGGGTTCGTCGAGAAGCGGTGGTCCTGCGAGATGGCGAGGAGCGTGTCACAGATCTTGACGACGACACCGTGGAGACCACCGCACCACAGCGCTACATCATCGACCCGGACGGGGCAGTGGTGCGTGCGGGACTGGTGCGCGGGTGGGCCGCGCGTCACGGGCTGAGCATGCTCGATGAGCACATCGCGTATCTGACCGGCGAGCAGATCCCAGCAGGCTACAGTGGCTTTCCCTTCCTCGAAGCGGTGCCGCTGCGTGCCCTGAAGAAGGTGCTCGCCTCCCACGGTGCTGGCAGCGTGGAGATCCTCGTGCGCGGCGTGGATGTGGACCCGGACCAGTTGCGCAAGAAATTGAAGCTGCGCGGCAAGGCACAGATGGCGGTGGTGATCGCGCGGATTGGGGATCAGGCGGTGGCGCATGTGTGCGGGCCGCGCGTGCACGCCTAACCTTGGGCGCATGGTCTATTTCGATCACGCTGCTACAACTCCGATGCGCCAAAGTGCGATCGACGCGTGGGTGGAACACGCAGGCGCCCTCAACGCGGGAAGCCAACACGCCGCGGGGCGCAAGGCGAACGCTGTGCTTGCCGACGCCCGCGAGCGCATCGCGGGCGCCCTCGGCGCCGACCCCGTCGAGGTGGTGTTTACCGGCTCGGGCACAGAGGCAAACAACATTGGGGTGCGTGGGCTGTTTGATGCATCCGAGCTGGATCGGGTGGTTGCCACGCCGATCGAGCACCCCGCCGTGCTCGAGGTAGTCAAGTCTCTGGGCCAGACTGGGGCGGATGTGGAGTGGCTGCCGGTGGGTCGCGACGGGCACGTGACGGACTTGAGTGCGCTGGATACGCCGGCGGCGGTTGCGACGATGATGTGGGCGAACAACGAAACTGGCGCGATCCAACCGGTGGGTGAAGCGATTGAGCGCGCCACCGCCGCCGGCACACCGGTGCATGTCGACGCCGTGCAGGCCGTAGGTCACGTGCCGGTGGGTTTTCACGCGCTTGGCGCGACCACGCTTGCGGCCAGCGCTCACAAGTTTGGCGGCCCGCGCGGCACCGGCATTTTGCTAGCGAAACGTTCGCCCGCGCCGAAGCCGGTGATTCTGGGCGGGGGGCAGGAGCGCGGGATCCGCTCCGGCACCGTCG
The DNA here is from genome assembly GCF_001815635.1 of Corynebacterium sp. HMSC075D04. Taxonomy (NCBI): domain Bacteria; kingdom Bacillati; phylum Actinomycetota; class Actinomycetes; order Mycobacteriales; family Corynebacteriaceae; genus Corynebacterium; species Corynebacterium sp. HMSC075D04. Next base: position 142,279 of record NZ_KV821352.1, on the reverse strand, counting down.
ACGTCGCATCGGCCGCCGCCACGGCGGTGGCGCTCGAGGAGGCGATCGCAGAACATACCGAGATTGAGCGCCTGCGGGATGCGCTCATTGAGGGGGTGAGGCAACGTGTGGATGGGGTGGTCGTCGCAACGCAAGAGCCCGCGCTGCCGGGGCACGCGCACTTCATGTTCCCCGGCGCGAACGCGGACGCGTTGATCATGTTGCTGGACGTGCAGGGTATTTCGGTGTCGGCGGGCTCGGCGTGCGCCAGTGGCGTGCTGCGCATGAGCCATGTGCTCGAGGCGATGGGCTACAGCGAGCGTGAGGCGATGGGGGCGTTGCGCGTGACGGTCGGGCGTACGAACACTGCGCAGGACGTGGAGGCGTTCCTCAACGCGATCCCGGACGTGGTGGAAAAGGCGCGGGCAGCTGGCGCGCTCTAACCGGCAACGCGCGTGTCGCATGTGATTTGTGTGATTTGGGTGCACTAGTGTTGCCCGCATGCAGATGTCACGCCGAATCCGTTCCGCAGCGGCCGCAGCAGCCGCTCTGCTTTTTGCCACGACCGTCACCCCGCTTGGTCAGGCCGACGCCCAGTCGATCCCTGGGTTGATCTCTGGCGTCGACGTCGCGGGCCACCAGCGTCCGGGCGGTGCGGCCATCGACTGGCGCTCGGTGGGCACGATCGGCGGCCAGGACTTCGCCTTCGTCAAGGCATCTGAGGGCGAGGGCTGGAAGAACGAGTTCTACGACGAGGACGCCAAAGCCGCTGCCGACGCCGGCCTGAAGGTCGGCGCCTACCACTACGCGCGCCCCGCCGAGGACCCTGTCACGCAGGCGCGTTACTTCGCCTCCGTGATCAACCAGGGCCCGGCAACGCAGTTGCCGCCGGTGCTCGACCTTGAGGTCGACGAGGGCCTCGGCCCGGTCCAGCTTGCGGCGTGGACGCAGCGCTTCCTGTCTGAGGTGCAGGCGCAGACGGGCAAAAAGCCGATGATCTACACGTACCGCTACTTCTGGTACGAGCACATGAACGACACCTCTGCGTTCACGTCCTACCCGCTGTGGCTTGCCGCGTACCAGAATCAGCCCCCGGCGCCGGTTGGTGGTTGGGACAAGTTGTCGTTTTGGCAGCGCAGCGATTCCGGTCGCGTCGTCGGCATTAATACTCCGGTGGATATGAACCTGTTCAACGGCACGTCTGGCCAGTTGAACCAGTTCGCCGCAGGCAACCTGAACGCTGCTGGTGGCGTGTTGGAGCGTTTCCAGGCGCCTGATTCCGGCGAGTTAAAGGTGCTTGAGCAGGACAGCACGAAGTTGGTTGTCGCAGTCCTTGCACTGGCCGCGGGTGGTCTTGGTGTGCAGCAGTTCATCGACGCCGCACGTGTCGCAGGCTTTGATCTGACGGATGCGAACAACATCGCGCGCTTGGTCCAGCAGCTCGCGGGCCAAGGCGAGCTGCCTATCGACGACCTACGCAACATGATGGTCGGCAACTACCAAATCGGCGATCTGCTGATCTTGCTGGATAACGCGCTGAAGCACTAACAGCCCAGGGCGCGCATGATCGGCCCTGTTTGGGCCGGAAGCCTGTTGTGCGCAACCCCGTGGAGGTGCACCACGCGCCCCAAGCTTGACGACGACGCCGGCACCACCCGGTCCGCATCCGAGACAATCGAGACGACCTCAACGTTCGGGGGAACTACCGGCTGCGTGTCGTGCTCCTCGAGCCCGACGAAGGATTCCCCGATCACCCGGCGCACCAGCCACCTGGGCCACCATCCGCTGTCAGTGCCGCGCCAACACGCGCCGAGACCGACCAACGTGTGGACGCGCTTACGAACCTCCGGCACGGCCAGCGCCCGAAGGCCGACGAGCCCGCCGTAGGAGTGCCCGACGATATCGACGCGTCTGGCCGTTTCGGGCAACGATGTGATGGTGTGGGCGATTTCGGCGGCGCAGTCGTCGAGAAGCAATGTGCCCCTTCGGCCAAAAGCAGGCGCGAGGAGACCAACCCCTCTGCGCTCCAACTCACGTGCAAGTTTGCGGAACGCAAAAGGTTCTCCGAGCGTGCCGTGCAACGCGACAACGACGTGTGGCTGGGAAGATACTGTGGATGGATCCGGAAGGAACCTCGGGATATAGGACGCAAGCGCCATAGGGAGTAAACATACTCACCGTGGAAACACTTCGATCGATCCCGGTGGTTGGCGGCACAGCTGCTGTCGTCATCTACGTCGCGCTGGCGGTATGCGTAATTTTTGTCGCCGTGCTCGTTGGCCGTCGCCGCTTGAGGTGGGCAGTGCTCGGGGCTGCTGCGCTCATGGGCGTTGTGGTATTTGCGCTGACCGTGTGGCCGAAACCGTTCCCCGATAGCATTCCGCTGCGCGTCTACGCGTCGTGGGCGGTGGGCGTCTTCGCAGTAGTTGCGGCGATAGTCGGTCGGCGGCGGCTGCTCTTGGCCGTTGTTGCGGTGCCAGCGGTAGTTTTCGCATTCTTGGGCACCAACTTGCAGTACCAGCAGTACCCAACGCTTGGATCGTTCCACCCCGTGCGCGTGACCGTAGCGATGAGCCTAGAGCAGTTCGAACGCACAGACACCGCCCCACAACTGCACGGCCGGGAAGTAGGAGCCCTTGTCACGGTGCCCGCCCCACCTGAACGGGATGCAGTCGTCTACGTGCCGCCCGCGTATTGGCACGGCGCCACACTACCGGTGCTGGTGCTGATGTCGGGAAGTCCAGGATCCCCAATGGGGTGGTTCACGGACGGGCAGGCGGCAGAAACCGCCGATGCGTACCAGCAGGAGCACGGAGGGGTTTCTCCGATCGTCGTCAGTGTTGATGCGACAGGCTCCGCGACGGGCAACCCCGCATGCGTCGACGGGCCGGACGCTGCCATGCACACCTACCTTTCCAGCGATATTCCTGCGCTATTGAAAGACACGTTCCGCGTCAATCCTGACCAGTCGACGTGGACGATCGGGGGACTGAGTTACGGCGGGACCTGCTCGCTAAAAGTCGTGACTAACAGCCCTGAGGCGTACGGGTCGTTTCTGGATTTCTCCGGGGAGCCCGAACCATCCCTTGGCAACCACGACAAGACGGTGAACGAGCTCTTCGGCGGCGATGAAGACGCCTTCAAAGCGATCAACCCCGCCGACCTGCTCGCAAACGCGAAGGGGACCGATACTTACCGCGGCATTGCGGGCCGGTTCGTCGCAGGAGAGAGTGACAAGATGGCAAGCACCGCGCTGCCTCACCTGAACGATCTTGCCCGCGCGGCGGGGATGGACACCACCTACACCGAACTGCCCGGGGCACATAGTTACCAAGTGTGGCGGGTAGCGCTGCGCGAAAACTTCGAATTCGTCGCCCACCGGGGAGGACTGAAATGAAACACGTCCCAGTGACGCTGATCCTTGTCGCCTTCATGTGGGCGCTGTTTCCGTGGCGGGCGCATCTGGGTTACGACCTTCCCGCCGATGTGCATTTGTGGCACCTGATCACGGCGGGCTTGTCAACGCCAAATGTCGCCCAGGCAATCTATGCCACGCTCGCCGCGGTGTGCTTCGCCGTTCCCGCAGAGCGTGTCTTGGGTTCACGCAGGTTCGTTGTCGCGGCAGCCGCGTCGCATGCGCTGGTGTTTCCGTTGGCGTGTGTGCTCGGCGCGATGGTTGAGCAGGCAGGGTTTAACAGGTGGGGCGCCGACTTGGTTAACGAGACTTACCTCACCCCGTTGCCGTGGATGATTGGGCCGCTTGCGTTCGCCTCTGCGTCGATGGGTGTGTTGTGGCGTCGCAGGGTCCGTCTCGTGCTTGTGGCGCTGACCGGCACGCTTGTGTTGTATTCGGGAACGCTGACCTCTGTTGCTGCGTTTACAGCAGTTGTGGTGGGCCTTGTCTGTGGCGTGCTCGCCGGAGCGCGTCAGTTCACGGCGGCGCGACCGACGCTGCGGGAGTCGCGTGTCCTCGTCGCAGTGTTACTCCTTGCTGTATCGGTCGGGCCCGTGCTGACTGCGCTCAACCCTGCGGCGCAGGGTCCTTTTGCGGCGGAAAGCCTCTTGATGTGGGAGCCTGCGGTGGCCGCGCGCGAGGTTCAGGAGCGTTGTGTGGATTCTTCCTCGCTTGCCTGCCGGGAGGCGATGGCCATTAACCAGCAAAGTGGGTTGGGGCCGCTGTTGCTCAATTTGGTGCCGGTGGTGCTTGCGGTGGTGCTTGCGCTTGGGCTGCGTCGCGGCCGGCGGCTGGCGTGGTGGGGTGCGCCGGTGTTGTGTGCGGCGTCGTTGGTGGTTGTGGTGGCGCAGGTGCTCGACGTGCGCAGCGACGCGCTGACCACCGTGAACGCCGGTTTGGTGGTGTTGCCGTGGGTGCTCATGCTGGCGGTGTTGATTGCTCAGCGGGCGAAGTTCCGCGTTGGGTCGAACCTGCGTCCGATGCTTGTTCCAGGTATCGCAGTGCTCTTATCGACGACAACCGCGTGGGTGACCGGCGCCCTTATCTTGCGCGACGGATTCATCGGGGATGTCACCCTAAGCAGTGTCGTTGCGGAGCTTCCTGCACGTTTTATGCCCCCTGCAGTGGCCGTGCAGTTGGGACATCAGATTGTGCCGAATGCTCCGGCGGCGTGGGTGCTCTCCGAATGGGTTGGCGTGGTGTTCTGGGGTGCGTTGCTGTGGATGCTGTTTCGTGTGCTTTCTTCAGCGCCGTCTGCACCGATGCAGGAGGAGCGCGAGAGGGCACGGCGCATGCTCGAATCCGGGACAGGTGATCATCTTGCGTGGATGGGGCTGTGGGATGGCAACCGTTACTTTTTCGCAGGCGACAGCGGATACGTCGCGTACCGTGTGTCGCACAATGTTGCCGTGACGGTGGGTTCGCCTGTCGTGGCTGAGGGGGCGGACGAGACGACAGTCGCCGACGCATTTGAGCATTTCGCTGCGGATCAAGGGTGGCGCGTGGCGTGGTATTCGGTGCCGGAGACGTTCCACCGGCCTGGCTTCCGGACGGTCCACGTCGCAGAAGAATCGTTGTTGCACACCGATAATCTCGAGTTCAAGGGCAAGAAGTTTCAAAACATCCGCACCGCGCGCAACAGGGCGGCTAAGGAAGGCGTTCGCCCGGTATGGACGACCTGGCGCGAGTGCACGCTTGAGATGCGCGAGCGCATTGCCGCGCTGTCGGAGCAGTGGGTGGCAGACAAGGCGTTGCCGGAGATGGGGTTTACGCTCGGCGGGCTCGATGAACTTGACGACGACGCCACCAAACTGCTCCTCGCCGTTGATGAAGAAGGTCGCCTCCACGGTGTGACGAGCTGGCTGCCGGTGTACGAGCACGGCAAGCTTGCGGGCTATACGCTCGACTTCATGCGCCGCGACGCCGAGGGATTCAGGCCGGTGATCGAATTCCTGCTTGCCGAGGCGGCCGTCATCGCCGGGAGCGAGGGGCTCGAGTGGGTGTCGCTTTCGGGGGCGCCGCTTGCACGCACGGATGCGCCAACCTCGTTCTTGGAGATCGTGCTGGATAAGACCGGAGCGCAGATCGAGCCGCTGTACGGGTTTCGCTCGCTGGCTGCGTCGAAGCACAAGTTCCACCCGACGCACACCAGTTGGAATTTGGCGTACGACGACGAGATGGCGCTCGCGTCGATTGGTTTGGCCGTGGTGGACTGCTATCTGCCCGATATGAAGGCGACCGACATGGTGGCGGTGGTGAAGGAGTTTATGGCTCGTCGTGGCGTGGGGTCGTCGCAAAGCGGCGCGCCCACGCAAGCCCCTTGAACTGCGCTGGCACTGCGCCTTTGAGCAGCTCGCGGGTGAGCACGTCGCCGGCTTCGATCGGGTGGTTGGCGCCGACGAGCACGATGTTGCCGTAGCGGCGCCCCTTGAACATCGGCGGGTCGGCGATCGCCGCAACGTGCGGGAATACTTCCAGCATGCCGGCGAGTTCCTCTTTCGCCTCCTTCAGGTCGGCGTGGGAGCCGCAGTTGGCGAGGTAAAAGCCGCGATCGCTTATCGACGACCTCACCGCCGCATAGAACTCCACCGTCGTCAGATTCCGCGGCGTGGTGGCCGACGAGAACACGTCTCGGATGATCACGTCGCGGGTGGCGGGCTTGAAGGCGTCGGTGACGTCGCGGGCGTCGTCGACACGAATCTTCACGGCCGGGGCACGCGGGATGTCAAAAAGTTCGCGTGCGAGCACCGCCAGTTCGGAATCGATCTCCACCACCGTGTTGCGCGAGCCCTTCCACGCGCTGGCAAAGTAGCGCGCCAGCGTGCACGCGCCGCCGCCCAGGTGCGTCAGCCGCGACTTCGGCTTCGCCTCGTCGGGGTAGTGGGTATCCAAAAAGTCCGCCATCCAGCGCATGTACTCAAAGTCGAGGCGCTGCGGATCACCCGACACGATATGGGAACTGGGCACCCCGTTGACCAGCAACACCATCGACCCGTCCGGCTCGTGGAGCACCTCCGCGACACCGGTATCGATTTCATAAAACTCACTTTTGGCGGCCATGGCTGGTGAGCGTACCCGGTGCCTAGATCCGCGCGTCGGTACGCCGTAGGTAGGCCACAGCAACCGCCCAGCCAGCCACGGTCAACGCTGCGGAGGCGGCGAGAACGCCTGTAACGGTGCCAGTGTCGAGCGCTCCAGCGGCGGCGACGGCGGAACTGCCCAGCCACAGCGTGTGCGACAACAACGCAGGCGCCACGATGAACCGCACGCCAGGCACCCCAGCCGCGAGTGCGCCAAACGATATGAGACTTGCCACCACCGCAATGCCGATAGGGGCGGCAAAGCTGCGGATGATCATGGACAGTAGCGACTGCCACGACGCCACCGCGACGGCTGGGGCTAGAGCCAATAACGCTGCGACGAGGAGCTCGCCTGGCACTGCACCGGGAATCCCCAACGCCCAACCGACGAACAACGTGAGGCCGATGAGAACAGCGTGCATCGCTGCGACAGTAACCGCGATCGCGGCGATTTTCGACGCCACCAGGTTGCTCACCGAACGCGTCGAGGTGAGCATGGTGAGCCAGTTGTGCCCGCGGTGCTCGACACGCCAGGCGGCTGCGGCGAGGATCGCGATGCCAGCAGTGCAGAACAGCAACCCATAAAACAGCATGACTTGCGAGAAGTAGCTGCCCCAACCGGCGGTCAGGGTGCCGGTGTTCGCGGCGTAGTTGCCGGCGCCGATCGCGACGGCAACTACGGGGACGAGAAACGCGACCGCCCAGACGTGGGAGCGTCGAAACTTGAGCAGGTCGTTAAGGATTAGGTCCATGGTCTAGATTTCCTTTCGATCCAGGGCTTTGGTACCGGCGACCAAGACCGCTACGGCGAGGACGAGGTAGCCGCTCCACAGCACCCAGCCGGGCTGCGACGGGGTAACCCCTGCTTCAGTGAAGCCGAACGGAAGGATCACAGCGATGTACCCGAAGGGGTTGACTGCAGCCAGCCACGGCGGGGACAGCAGTGATGCGATTCCGAAGAACCCGCCGACGACCCCGACTGCGAGCACGACAAGTTGCGACTCGACAAGCGCGGCGAGCAACAGCATCACAGCGAGGAGTGCAAGCGTGGTGCCCGCGACACCGAGGCCGAAGCGCAGCCAAGTGGCCGGCATGGATCCATGCGGTGCAGGCGCGCCCATCGCGACAGGCAGCGCTACGGCCCCAGCGAACTCAATACACTTCGCGACGACAACTACCACCGTCGCAACACCAAACTTTCGAAGAAGCAGCGCCCCGGGCCGAGTTCCTGCGATGGCGTTGAGCCGCCACCCGCCGTTGACGTGCTCCGTATCCACGATGCGGCTGGCCACCAGCGCCAACTGCAACGGGGTCAGAAACGCCAGCGCCATGGCGATTCCGATGAGATGTCCCGCCCATGCGGTATCTGGGTTGGCCTGGAATGCGGCGGCGTTGTCGCCTGCGAAGAGACTCATGTTGGCGAATAGGACGATCCCCACCGTCATGAGCAGGCTCAGCCACACGATTTTGGTGCGTTTGAGTTTGGCAAATTCCACCATCATGCGCTTGCCACCTCGTCGTTGGTCAAGCCGATGAAGATGTCCTCGAGGCTGCGCCGTTTTCGCAGGACCTGGTGGAGTGGCACGCCGTGTGCAACCAAAAGGGCGATGGTATCGGCGAGGTGGTCGTCGTCAAGCCCGGAAAGCTCCACACCACCCTCGACCCGTTTCGGTTGCAGTGCGCGAAGGACCGAAACTGCGGTTGCAACCTCAGGCGTCTGGATGAACACATCCGGCAACTGCGCGCTGTACAGCTCGTCTTGGGAGCCCTGAAACACGAGCTTGCCGTGATTGATGATGGTCAGGTCGGTCGCCATCTTCTCAATTTCGGACAACAGGTGGCTCGACACCAGCACCGTGCGGCCTTGGTCGCGTGCGAGGCTGATGATGAGTTCGCGGATTTCCTCGATGCCGGCGGGGTCGAGGCCGTTGGTGGGCTCGTCGAGAATAAGTAATTGTGGGTCGCGTGCGAGTGCCATCGCGATGCCGAGGCGCTGCTTCATACCCAGCGAATAGTTTTTCACCAGCTTGTCCATCTGGCTCTCGAGGCGCACCAGCGACACCGCGCGGCGCACCGCTTCGGGATCGGCGCCGAGCAGACGCGCGACAATACGCATGTTTTCACCACCCGTGAGGTGTGGGTAAGCGGCGGGGGCTTCGATGAGCGAGCCGACACCGGCAAGGACATGCGCGCGGTTCGCTCGCGTCATGGGGTGTCCGAGCACGCTGATGTCGCCATGCGTGGGGGCGATGAGGCCGAGCAGCAGCTTCATCGTGGTGGATTTGCCGGAGCCGTTCGGCCCGAGCAAACCGTGCACGACGCCGGGAGCGACCTTGAGGTCTAGGTTGTGGACGACGTCTGTGTTTCCGTAGGTTTTGGTCAGACCGTGGGTCTGAATCATCGGTGTTTCCATGCGTTCAAGGTTCGCGCATGGCACGGGCCTTCCGCGTCGGCGCGGGGCACGATTTTGCGTGTGATACCCAGGTATGACGCGGCTTAGGAATCCAGCAGGTCCGCGCGCGAGACCAACCCGGTCCGGTACGCGAAAAGTGCCGCGTGCACCCGGTCGCGCGACTGCGTCTTCGCCAGCACCCGGCCCACGTGGGTTTTCACCGTGGGCATGGAGATGAACATACGCTGAGCGATCTCGCCGTTGCTCCAGCCCCGGGCAATCGCGACAAGCACCTCGCGCTCGCGTTCGGTCAGCTCGCCCAGCGCCAACCGGTCGGCGGGAGATAAGGCCACCGCATCCTCTGTCGGAGCAGCAAGCTTTGCGACGATCCGGTTCGTCGCCCTCGGCGAAATCACCGCGTCACCGCCTGCAACCGTGCGGATCGCGTCCAGCAGCGCCTCCGGTTCCGCGTCCTTGAGCAGGAACCCGCTCGCGCCCGCGCCAATCCCGCCGAGCACGTAGTCCTCGTCGTCGAACGTGGTCAGCACGATCACCTTGGTGTCCGGATGGTGCTGGGTGATACACCGGGTGGCGGCGATGCCGTCGAGGACGGGCATTTGCACGTCCATAAGCACAATGCCCGCCGGATCGCTGTCGCACGCCTGCACTGCCTCCTCGCCGTTCGCGGCAAGCCAGCGGACCTCCATGTCCGGCTGGGAGTCCAGCACGTTGCGGATGCCGTGGAGAAACAACGCTTGGTCGTCTGCGAGTCCGAGAGTGATCATGAGTTCAGCGGGATCCTTGCCGTTGTGGTCCAGGTGCCGGCGGGGGTGGCGGATGCGGTCACCGTGCCGCCGGAAAGCGCCGCGCGCTGCCGCATGCCCTCCACTCCGTGGCCCGGACGAGTGGTCGCGCCGGGAGCGACCGGGTTCGTCATTTCTACCACGACGTTATCTGCGCCCCAGCGCACCGCGAGCTCGGCGTGGCCGGTGCCGTGCTTCATGGCGTTGGTCAGGGACTCCTGCACGATGCGCTGGACGGTAAGCGCGGTGGCCGGGGCCAGGTGCTCGGGAGGGGTGCCCTCGGCGGTGTATGCGACGTTAAGCCCGCCCGCGCGGCTGGTGGCGACCAGGCCGTCGATGTCCAGTTGCGTTGTTGGTTCAAGGGGGCGCTGTTCAGGGTCGCGGAGCAGCTCCACCACGCCGCGCATCTGGCGCAGCGAGTCGCGGCCAACGCTGCCGATGGTGCGCAGCGCCTCGTCCTTCGCCTCCGGGGTGGCGGCAAAGCGTGCGCCGTCGGCCTGTGCGACGATGACGGTCAGCGAGTGGGTGACAATGTCGTGGATCTCTCGCGCGAGGTGGGCGCGCTGCTCCTGGGCATCGCGCTCGAACTGCTCACGCTGTCGGGCCAGATCCTTCTCTGCGGTCTCCTCGGCACGGTGGCGCAGCTCGCCGAACAGCAGCGCCACGGTCAGCAGAATGATGCTCCAGAAGACGTAGGGGAGTCGCTCGGCAGGCTCGAGCGCGGTGAGCGCGGGGATGATGAACGCGGTGGCTGCGGCGTCGCCAAGCAACAGTGCAGCCGTGGCGAAGTCGCGGTGCGGGGCAGGCAGGTGGCGCCTGGCGACGTACGCGGCGAACGGCGCCACGGCGATTGTGCCGACGGGGAGCGAGTTGCAGAACGCCGCGGGAATGAGCACCGTAAGGATCGCAGCGAACGTTTCCAGTGGCCAGCGCCAGCGGGTAAACGGGGCCGCAACGGCGCAGGCCAGCAGTGCGAGCCCGACGACCAACTGTCGCGAATCCGGCAGCAGCCCAACTAGGCAGGGGACCAGCATGAACGCTGCCATGCTCGCATTGCGGATCCGCACTGCGCGGGTAGTGGAAAAGTTCATGGCCGTCCACGCTACTTGCCGCCGCGTGCAGCCGCGTCGTACTGCGGTATGACGTTTAAGAATGAAGGTCTTGCGCTACGATCGCTAGTACTGATCCAGGGGATCGATGTCCAAGGTATCTACGCAGAAGGAGGGGCAAATGTCGACTCCGGTTACCCGGATGCTCTCGAACGACGAGATCATCCGGGAATTGGCCAACATCGAAGAAGAGATGCAACCGTACAACGTCGATGTCTTGCGTCGGCTTCGCGAGGCCGGTGCCCTGAAGTTTGAAGAAGAACGCCTGTTAGAACGTTACGAAGCGTTGTCGTGGATGCTCAACGGGTAGATGTTTTGTCTGAGCACGCCTGGATAGAACACGCAACGACGTTCGTTGGTGAAATACAGGATCTGCTCGAAAACACATTAGTAGGTACCACCGCGCTAGAGACTTTCGAAACCTCCAAAGAGACCTTTCGCTCGTGGTTCAAAATCTCGAAGGAACTCGCCATAGGCAGATCGGGAAGCAACCGTTTACACCTAGCTGTCGACTTCCGGCTACGGCCAAGCAATTCCAGGAGTGGGGTTGCGGTTGAAAAAAGCTCGATAAAGGTCGAATTTAAGGCGACACAACGTTTCGTACCAATTGTTCGCTTCGAGTTCGACCGCGAAGCCAGAAACAAACCCCCGAGCCATTTTCAGTTTCACGCGGAATCCGTACCGTTGGGGTTACTCCTAGCAAGAAGCGGCCGCTACGAGGCTGCGGCGCAGCAGCAGAATATTCACTTTCCCCTCGGTGACCCGCAGTTCCGCGTCACGGTGGAGGACGTTGTGGAGTTAGTTGTTAGAGAATTCGATGCACAACCAATGCCGGGGTGGGAGGAACGCGTGGAGGAGGGGCGTAGACGATTCATTGAAATGCAAACTGAGGCAGTTATCCGGCGGGACCCCGCAAAGGCAGTTGAAGTATTACGCTCCGCCGGATGTTATGTGCAGCCTCCATCGGGGTGGACCGACGTTTCACCTCTCGCTGAGTAGGGACCCGCAACAGACGCACGAGTCCTCCCACGGTTGTCTAGGATTTCACCAGTCGAGCGATAGCTGCTGACGCTTCTTCGATCTTGGCGTCGGCTTCCTGCCCGTCGCTGATCGCATCGGCTACACAGTGCTTCAAGTGGTCGTCCAGCAAACCCAGTGCTACGCCCTTCAGCGCCGCGTTGACCGCACTGATCTGGGTGAGGATGTCAATGCAGTAGGCGTTTTCGTCGATCATGCGGTGAATACCGCGGGTCTGCCCCTCGATGCGTTTGAGCCGAGCGAGGTAGCGGTCTTTCTCGCTGATGTAGCCGTGGTTGGCCGAGTTCCCGGAAGCGGGGGTGGGGGTGTTCATCATTGGTCTCCTGGATGGTGTGCACGGTGTCGGGTCACTTGGACCGGTTAAGTATCCGGTCGGTGCTGCTCTGTGGGGTGAGATCGAGGCGGCGGAGCAGCTGCGCATTCAGAGCCACGACGACGGTTGAGGCCGACATCAGGATTGCGCCGACGCTCATCGGCATCACGAACCCGATTGGTGCAAGGATACCGGCAGCCAGCGGAACGGACAGCAGGTTGTAGCCGGCCGCCCACCACAGGTTCTGCTTCATCTTCCGGTAGGTCGCACGGGAGAGCTCGATGACCGAAAGCACCGACCGCGGGTCGGAGCTTGCCAGGACGACACCCGCCGAGCCGATGGCCACGTCTGTGCCGGCACCGATCGCGATGCCGACATCGGCCTGGGCCAGCGCGGGGGCGTCGTTGACACCGTCACCGACCATCGCGACCCTGTGGCCCTCGGCTTGTAGTTCCTTGACTTTCGCGGCCTTGTGCTCGGGACGCACACCTGCGAAGACCCGGTCAATGCCCAGGTCCCTGGCTACGGTGTCCGCGACGGCCTGCGCATCGCCGGTGATCATGACGACTTGGGCGCCCGCAGAGTGCAGTGCGTCGACGGCGTCGCGGGATTCGGGGCGGATTTCGTCGGCAAGCCGGAGTGCTCCGATCACCTCGCCGTCGGCGAGGACGTGGAGAATGATCGCGCCCTCCTTTCGCCACTCGTCGGCGACCGGGAGCTCCCCGGCGGAATGCTGCTCAAGCAGGTAGGGGCCACCGACCTCGATTACCTCACCGTCAACAGTTGCCTTCACGCCCACTGCTGGGGACGAAGAAAAGTCGATTGCCTGCGGGACGGCTACGCCACGGGCCTGAGCAGCCCCGGTGATGGCGCGGGCGAGCGGGTGTTCGCTGTCTGCTTCGGCGGCCGCTGCCAGGGCAAGCACGTCTTCTTTATCACGCCCGCCGGCGGGTTCGATCGCGGTGACGGTGGGCTCACCTTTGGTGAGGGTGCCAGTCTTGTCGAACAGTACTGCGTCGACGGTGCGCATCGATTCGAGCGCGAGCCGATCCTTGATCAGCACCCCGCCACGGGCGGCGCGCTCGGTCGCGATCGAGACGACCAGCGGGATCGCAAGGCCTAGGGCGTGGGGGCAGGCGATGACGAGCACCGTGATAGTGCGCACTACCGCTTCATTTGACACACCGACGACGGTCCAGACCACGGCGGTCAGAATGGCGGCGCCGAGGGTGAACCAGAACAACCACGCGGCGGCCTTGTCTGCGAGGCGCTGCGCCCGCGATGACGATTCTTGCGCATCGGTGACGAGCTTTTGAATGCCGGCCAACGCGGTGTCGTCACCCGTGGCCGTGACCTTGATGCGCAGGCCCGAGTCTGTCGCGATGGTGCCAGCGACCACGTGCTCGCCTTCACCGCGGCGCACCGTTTTTGATTCACCGGTGACCATCGACTCGTCCATGCTGGCGCTGCCGTCGACAATTGTGCCGTCAGCAGGCACGGACGCGCCGGGTCGCACGATCACGACATCGCCGACCTCAAGATCCGCCGGGGTGACCTTCACCACTTCGTCGCCGTCGATCTTCTCGGCCTCGTCGGGCAGAAGAGCGGCGAGCGAGTCCAGGGCCGAGGTGGTCTGGGCGAGGGAGCGCATCTCGATCCAGTGCCCCAGCAGCATGATGACCACCAGCAGCGCCAGTTCCCACCAGAAATTCAGCCCGCGGTCTAGCAAGTTCAGGCTCGCACCCCAAGAGGAGACGAAGGCGACCGTGATCGCGAGGGCGATCAGCAGCATCATGCCGGGTTTGCGGGAGCGGATCTCTGAGACAGCACCCGTCAAGAACGGGCGACCTCCCCAGAAATAAATGACCGTGCCCAAAAGCGGCGAGATCCACCGGACCCATTCCGCGTCAGGCAGCTGGTAGCCGATGAGATGGGCGAAGGTTTCGTTAAATCCGACGACCGGGATCGCGAGAACCAGCATGATCCAGAAGAGCCTGCGGAACTGGGCAACGTGGTCTCCGTGTCCTGCGTGTCCTGCGTGTCCTGCGTGGTCGTGACCACCGTGTCCTGCATGGGCCTCGTGAGCGTCATGCTCATGATGGCTGGCGTGCCCACCGGGTCCGATGCCGGAGTGGGCGTGCCTGTCGTTCATGGTTCTGTCCTTTCGTCGCAATTCATGGTTGTGATCGGTTCGGCCGCGCCGGGGGCTAGCGCGGCGATCGTGTCCCACGCTAATACCCCATGGGGGTATATGTCCAGATGGTGGTCTCGATGCATGCAGCCGGACGTTTCACCTTTCGTGGGAGCGGGACTACACTGCGCCGACATGCGAGTATTAGCAGCCATGAGCGGGGGAGTTGACTCTTCAGTTGCGGCGGCGCGTCTGGTGGAGGCGGGTCACGACGTAGTCGGTGTGCACCTCGCGTTGAGTAAGGATGCGCAACAGACGCGCGAGTCTGCCCGCGGGTGTTGCTCGCTCGAGGACTCTGCCGATGCGCGTCGCGTGTGCGACAAGTTGGGCATCCCGTTTTACGTGTGGGACTTCTCGGACCGCTTTAAAGAAGAGGTCATTGACAACTTCGTGTGGTCGTATGAGAACGGCGAGACTCCAAACCCGTGCTTGCGCTGCAACGAGAAGATCAAGTTTGCAGCCCTGCTCGATCGCGCGGTGACGCTCGGCTTCGATGCGATTGCCACAGGGCATTACGCAATTATCGACGACGCCGGCAACCTGCGCCGTTCCACCGACCCGAACAAAGACCAGTCCTACGTGCTCGGTGTGCTTACTCGCGACGAGTTGGACCGCTGCATCTTCCCGGTCGGCGATACGGAGAAGCCCCAGATCCGCGAGGAGGCTGCCCGCCACGGGTTTGCCACCGCGTCCAAGCCGGATTCTTATGACATCTGCTTCATCCCCGACGGCAACACACAGGCGTTTCTAGGCCGTTCCATCGGCATGCGCCCCGGCATGATCCGGGACACCGAAGGCAACGAACTTGCCGAGCACGACGGCGCGTTCCAGTACACGATCGGCCAGCGCAAGGGCTTGAACCTCCGCGTGCCTGCTGCTGACGGCAAGCCGCGCTATGTCACCGATGTGGACACCGCCACCGGCACCGTGACCGTGGGCCCGCGCGACGCGCTGCGCGTCACGGAGATTACCGCCGACCGCCTGAAAGTGCTGCACCCGGCGATGGAAGGCGAGTTCGAGGCGAACGTGCAGATCCGCGCCCACGGCGGGGTAGTGCCGTGCACTGCGCGTATCGAGGGCGACCAGATGACACTTACCCTCCACCAGCCACTCGAGGGCGTGGCCCGCGGCCAGGCAGCGGTGCTGTACCTGCCGGACCCGGACGGTAAGGGCGACATCGTGCTCGGCTCCGGCACGATTTGCGCCACTGGGTAGAGTTCTGGCCCACCGGGTCCTGCAAACCTCGTTAGTCGCACCTCGTTTATAGCCGAAAAGGAGATGCGGACAAGCTGTTGGAGTGCATGTGGGGGACTTTGTCTCGTTGTTCTGTACTCAGTGCTTGTCGGCGTGTCGCGGAGGTTAGATTTGGCCTTTTTAGATGCCGATTGAGTGGGTGTAGTTGGTGTCGATAGCGTTGTCGTAGAGGGCTGGGCGTCGAAGTTTCGTGGTCGGCTTGGTTCTAGGTTTGGGTCAGGGTAGATACTTTGGCGAGTTGACCCTGGCCCCAGTTGGACTGTCTGGCGATTCGTATTGGATCGTCAGGCAGTTCCGTTTTCAGATACAGCCACCAATCCAGCATGCGGCGTTGTCGCTCGCCGGATCTGCCGCGGTATGTTCTGGCGAGCAGTTTGAGCTGGGCGTTGATGCCGTCTTCTAGGTTGTTGGTGGTGGATTTGATCCGTTCAGACGCAAGGACTGCGGTTGGTGGGGTGAGGTAGACAAACAGCAGATCGGACCGGAATAGGTGGTTGAGGCTGTTGTAGGCCTTGCGCACGTTGTGGTGTGGCCACACGCGGGTCCAGGCACCTGTTTTTGGGTCTTTGATCAGGGTTTTCTCGTTCATCCATCCCCGGTAGATCGTGGAGAATTCGTGCAATTGCGCGCCCAATGTGGCGGCTTCGTCCAGGGCAGTGATCCGGATCAGTTTCAGCGCGAGTGTGTAGATGGTGCGCCCGGCGTCGGTGCGAGGTTGGTGGTGTAGCCTGTTCAGAAGACTGAAATGGTAGCGGTGTGGTGAGTATTTGGTAGCGGCTGAGTGAGCATCCGGTAGCGGAGGCTCACCCGGGCTCGGCACCGTCGGCGAGCCGGTGAAGAATTCAGGGATGGCCGCGTTGTCAGGGGCGGGTTTGGTACCGGCGTCCTGAAGGCTCGGTACTGCCGCGTTCCAATTAGTTGGTACGTGGACAGCCGAACTGAGCCGACTGCACGGCCCCGGCTGTTAGGCATTAGTCGTTCGAGCAGCCCACTGAGGCGGCGCCGTTGCGCATGGTGATGACTTCTATGCGGATTCGGTGGCCATTATGCTGCAGACGGCTCTCCGGCAGCGTTACTCGCAACTGCCTGCCTGCAACGGTTCAATGTGTCTTCGGCGCTTAGAACGCTCGGACCCCGGGCTGCCCAGAATGCCCACCACTGTTGTCGGCCTGGTGTCGAGACAGCGGTGCAGTCCGCGAGCAGGCTCCAGACGTCTACTTCTTATAACAGGTCACGCTGACACAACATCACCGAAACAGGGTGCTTCCAGCATCAACTGTGAAAGAGATCTGCAGTACCGAGTACGTGGAGCACCGGTACCAACTACGCGGAATCGTGGTACCAACTACTCCGAATCGACAGGTATCAAGGATGAACTTGGGCCGCTCCTGAAGCGAGATGAAATGCAACCCGGCTTCGTTAGTGCCGATGAGTTGGGGCGGTCGGGGAGGCTTCCGCAGCATAGCTCCAATTTCAAATGCGGACTTCATCTGGAACGTCCCGCACCCTAATGAAGCGGATACAGGAACCATCATCACCCCATGCAATTTGAGCTGCTACCGGATGCTTCACTGAAGCGCTACCGGATAGTCACGACACTGCTACCAAATAGCCGGTCGCAACAGTGTAGCCGGCGTACTACGCGTTGGGCGTGGACGGGGCAGCGTTGGATTATCGTGGTGGGCCAGCGTTTTTTGATCGCGCTGTATGCGCCTTGGCCGTCGGCGATGACGGCGATGAGTGGGGCTTCAATGCGTTCGAGCAGTCGTTGATAGTCGCGTGTGGTTTCGTATTTGCACCAGTGCCAGGCGATGACGTGGTCGATTGTCGCCGCGACGATCAAACAGCCATCGGGGGTGTAGGTGGCGTTGAGGAATACCTGGTTGTAGATCCGCTTGTCGTGGCCGTCGGTGGGTTCAGGCACATCAACGAGCCAGAACGGTTCGAATCGGCGTTGCAGCGTGCGCGGCGAGCACCCCACACGGCGGGCAAGGATCGAGTCGGCACCTCTAAATCCATGGTTTTTACAAGTCGATACTTTCGTATCAATATCCTTCCAGATGGCGGAAAGACGTTGAAGAGACTTAATTTCCCCATTAGATGTAGTGGTGGGCAGTTTGAAAGCTGCTGTCTTGTCCCTCTTTTCATCAATCCGAAAGGATCTATTTATGTGTTTGAAGAAAGCTTTAATCCTCCCTGTAGCTGTTTCTACCGCTCTCGTCACAGTCCCTGTCGCTACGGCCAGCGCAGCTCCTGCCATGCAGGAGCGGGAGTGCGTCGAGACTCTCCAGGTTCCCACTACTCTCGGTGCAGACCGAGAGACTGTTTCGGAAAATGACCTCAAACAAATCAATGAGGATATCGAGTCCGCGGGTGGTTCCCCCTTGCCTGCGGGAACAGTTGAGTACGGGTTCAACGCTGATGGTGACGCGGTAGCCATTGACTCCAATGGTCGGGAAACGGTCTTGTCTTCAGCAAAGAAGATGGATGCTGAGCTGAATTCAGTACTAGTCCAGACTAGGTCCGCAGAGGGCCAAGACGATAAAGGAGTTCTTAGCGCAGCTGCCGCAACCATTGCTGGTTGTGCAGGTGGCGTAATCGGTTACGATACAATCCTGAAAATTTTGGAAAAGAGGGTTTCCTACTGGGCCTTGGTGAAGTTCCTCGCTAAGAGAATTGGACCAGGACTTGCGATCAGCTGCATTGCCGGTGCAGGTGGCGCCCTTGCCACCTACATGGGATGGTAAAAAATGCGCTTAGTGGTAACGATCTGCGGATTCTTAGTGGCACTTGGCATATTTCATTTTTACACTGATATGCCTTGGTTCCCTTCTGTGTTCTTTGGAGGCATCGCTGGGCTTATCGCAGGTGTAGCTCTGACAAAATCCGGGCGGCAGGCAGCCCGTCGAATTGTGTATAACCTTTCTCGGGGATGGTCCTAGCACCGAGCGCCAGGATTGAATCAAGGTGGGGTGCAAAACACTCGCACTATGAAAAGGTTGGTGGGCTCACTCGAGCACTAAGCGGCGTGGGTCCGCCAACTATATAGGCCGTTCAGAATGAGAGCGCTATAAGCTCTGCCCTGGATCTGCAGTCCATCTTCTTTAGCAGGGAAGACACCATTCTTTTTACGTGGGGCTCCGAATAGAACAACGCGTTCGCTATTTGCCTGTTACTTTTTCCTTGGCACAGCAATTGCATGACGGTTTCCTCGTTATCGGTCAAGGAGGCTTGCTCTATCCGTTCGGAGAAACGCCCCCATGAGGACCGGGCAACCAGCCGTTTCACGCATTGAGGTGACAGACTGGTCCCTCCGTTGAGTGCATCCCTGAGCGCCTGAATGATTTTCTGCGGTGGCTGGCCTTTAATGACGTACCCGGACGCCCCACGCGCAAGAGAAGTAATCATCGTATCGTCGGTGTCGTATGCTGTCATCACGACAAAGACCGGTGGGGCATCGAAACTGTTCAACTTCTTCAGCAGTTCGATCCCATCCATATCGGGCATACGTACATCAGACAATACGATGTCGCAGGTGTGATTGTTGAGCCATGTCAGTGCACTGCGCCCGTTTGTGGCAGTGGCGATAACTTCTAGGTCTGGAGCTTTAGAGAAGTAAACCGGAAATGATTCACGGATTACGGGATCATCATCAACAAGCAGGATCGTGAAACTCATTTGCTGCACCAAGGGTGTGTTTGACCTTTACTGCACCCCAGCCAGTCCTTAATAAACTGGTTCGTTTGGATCACTGGTTCACCCTCAGTGGGAGGTGCCACGACTGGTGGGAGGGGACCTGCCGCAAGGCCAACGGTGAAGATTAGAGAGGCCAAAATTTTCATATCAATTACGGAACCTTTCAAACCGGAACCTGGAAAGTGATCGTCCAACGGGCATCAGTGCTATCTAGTGTCATGCTTCCGCCTACGATAGCAATCGTTCGTTGCATAGAGTCTAGACCGAAATTGCTGGAGCCAGCTCGCCCACGGCCAAGCCTATAGGTGTTGGCGAGAGTCACCGTCACTTCTTCGGTATTTGCAGTCGCGGTGATACTAACTGTGGAATAAGGGACGGCATATTTGATGATGTTGGCACTAGCTTCAGATAGGCATTGAGTGAGCGCCCTTTTGATAGACTCAGCGCCAGGATCCACACGAATAGTCGTGGTGGTCTCAACGTGAAACCCGGCCTCCTGAAGTGAACGGGCAGTTTGCATCACTGTCATTGTTAGTGCCGGTTCGGTCACCTGCGGATGATTAATCGTCTGGGCATTGAGCTCATCTACCAGCGTGCGGATGTCACCCATTGATTTACGCGCTGTGGTGGCACACCGCTGTAGAGCTTGCTCCTTCTCCGGCATGGAGATCGCTAGTGCTTCAAGTCTTGCTATCAGCGCGGTTAAATCAGCAGCCACCATGTCATGAAGAAATCCCGCTACCTCTACCTGACGTTTGCGCATCTGGAACTTCTGTCGCATCTCTTTTGTGTGCATCCTAGCGATAAACCACCCGGCAGCAAAGGCACTGACCATCATGAGAGTAAAGGTGGTGACAGACTGGGGATCCATACTCAACGACTTTTGATCAGGGGAGAAAAACCCGAGTAGCGTCGTAATAGCAGCAAAGACCATAGCAGTCTTGTACTTGTGTTGCGCAGTAACCACCGTAACCAGCAGAACCGCCGTCAATGTCAACAGATCGGGTGAATGGCCAGACAAGTTAACGAACGCGAGCAAAATAAGACATCCCAAAACTGCAGCAGTAGGAAGATATGCCGCAAGAGGCAGTGTAGCCACTAAAAAGAGGAATAAAACCCCGGTACCAACATCGACAGGAGCGATCACCAGCACACGCAAGCCCCACAAGACAAGGGCAAGCAGGCACAGCACCAGTGCTATCGATAGGCGAATAGAACGAAAAAAATTAACAAACACATTGAATACCAATAGCTCTATCGATGGAAAACATAAAAGAATAGTCAAGAATGAAGGTCACGGTTCACCCCAACACTCAGTTTCTGAATGTCCAACTGTCGACAATAGATGTCTCCCCTCCTGGGAGGTGATCTTCTTCAACACTGCGCCACCGATTACGAGGCCATCGCGGCGATCCCAGAGCCGCAAGAAACCCTGCAACGCTTCGGCGAGCACCTGCTGCACACGCCGATGCTTATCGACGACACCCCGTGGCAGACCACCGACCCCCGCACCTGCAACCGCGACGCGCTGGCCCGACTGCTCGATGCGGGTGCTCGCATTGCGATCCCGACCATGCAGCCGCGCGAACTGTATCGCGTGTTCGACGAGTTACAGATCGACCCGGCACAGACCCAGATCGATGTGTACGCCGAGCCGGCAGACACGCTGCTTGCAAGCGCGCGCAGTTACGCTGCCGCTCGCGAAATGCACGAAGAACTGGCCAGCCAGTAGTGGCACTTTAGCCCTGCATTGGCCAAGCGGTGAGCACGCCGGAGGCGTCGCGCCCGTTGGCCTCAAAGTACTTCTTGCGGTCGGTCTGCATGCGGAAGTACTCCACGGCCTGCCACTCCATGAGGTCGCCGGACTCCATCTCGGCCAGGTCTGGGTAGGCCTTGCGCACCTGCATCCACGCCACACGTGCGGCGGCGAACGCGTCGGCGGTCGCCTCGTGGGCGTTGTCGATGCGCACCCCGTAGTGCTCACACATCGCAGTCAGGTTCCGTGGGCCCTTGCGGTAGCGGTCCTTCGCCCGGTCGACCACCAGCGGGTCGAACACAGGGCCGGTGACGGTGAAATCACCGGTGAGGTTGCGCAGCACCGTCAGGTCGTAGGGGGCGTTGAACACCACGAGTGTCAGGCCGTCTTCCCAGCCCTTCTTGATTGCCTCGACCGTCTCGCGCACCACCTCGTCGTGGTCGCGACCCTCCGCACGCGCTTTCTCCGTCGTAATGCCGTGCACCTTGGCGGCTTCTTCGGGGATTTCAATCCCGGGGTCGGCGAGGGTTTCGTTGGCGTCGACCACGCCGTCGTCGATACGCACTAGCGCAGACGTGACCACGCGAGCCTCGCGCGGGTTAGCGGAGGTGGTCTCCAGGTCGAAGGAGAGCATGCGGGAGGCATCGAATGTGGCCATGCCGGTCATTGTAACGAGCGCGCCGACACGAGTGATCCAAAGTCGTTAACCGAGCTTGCGGACTCCGATAAAGCTGGAGAGCGGAGTTGGATCTCGATTGAGGTCATAAGTGCGCAACAGGTCGATGTACACGCTCTTATCCAGGTCCCAGTCGTATTCATAAGTATGGGGAAGACCCTGTGACGCAGCAAATACGAGATCAGCCATGAGACGGGTGACTCGGCCGTTACCGTCGGTGAACGGATGGATACGAACTAGCTCAGCGTGGGTAGCAATACCCAACTGTCTGGCGGTGAGTAACGAAGCCTCTGCTTGATAACCAAGATTGCCAAAGGAAGCATGTAACTCAGTGGAAATGAATTGCGGATCCACACCGATATTGAGCCCAGTGCGACGGAACGCTCCAGACCAGGTCCAGATGCCGTCGAATAACCACCGGTGAAGCTCGACAAGGAACGATGTTGTCAGTATCTCGTCGAGATGAAGTTCCGAATTGTCGATGTCCTCGAGAACCCTCGCACGAGTAACTGCAAGGGTCTGCTGTTCGAGGCTATGAATTGTGAGCTTGTCAGGGATACGGTCAAAATGTTCGAGCAGCGCCGGTTCGAGCGCACTCATCTCATCTCCGTCGAGCGGGGTTTCGCCGTAGCCGGGGTCTAACCCCATCCGCGTTCCTCGAAAAGCCGTGAGAGGATTTGCTGTTCAAGCTCGGACGGTTCGTAGGTCTCAGGAACGGCACGGCTCTCAAGTGCCATCGAGGCACGTGCAGCGCGGATCGATGCCCCGGATGCTTCAAAGCATTGCGCGTGTGTTGCTGTCATGGTGTGCCTCCCTTCTTCTAGCGCATTGTAGTAGCAGATCGAGTGCCTTGCGGAATACAGCCTGGTGAACTTGGGAGGCCTGCTGCAAGCGACAGGATGATTGTTCTAACACCTACACTGGCTCCTCGTGAGTGAAATTTCCGCTGATCTGCACCGTGAATGGGACGAACTAGCCGCAGAGGTCCGCAAGCACCGCGACCTGTACTACAACGGCCAGCCGGTGATTACCGACGCCGAGTTCGACGAGATGTTCCGCCGCCTCCAGAAGATGGAGGAGGAACACCCGGAGTTGGCGGTGCCGGATTCGCCGACCAAGCAGGTCGGTGCGCCGACGGCCGATTCCGCGTTCGCGGACGTGACACACCCCGAGCGCATGATGAGCCTGGACAACGTGTTCTCCGAAGATGAGATGCGCGAGTGGCTGGACAAGACCCCGGGGCCGTACCTGACGGAGTTGAAGATCGACGGGCTGTCCATCGACCTGATCTACGAAAACGGGGAACTGACCCGCGCAGCTACGCGTGGCGATGGCACCACCGGCGAGGACATCACCGCCAACGCGCGCGTCATCGAGGACATCCCGCACAAACTCACTGGCGACGCACCCGCGTTCCTCGAGGTCCGCGGCGAGGTATTCATCCGCCCTGAGGACTTCCCGGAACTCAATGAGTTGCGCCAAAAGGAAGGCGGCAAACCATTCGCCAACCCCCGCAACACGGCAGCCGGCGGCCTGCGCCAGAAGAATCCGGAGGACGTGAAGAAGCGCAAACTGCGTATGATCTGCCACGGCATCGGCGCGCGCGAAGGCTTCAATCCGGCGACCCAGCACGAGGCGTACGAGAAACTCGCCGAGTGGGGCCTGCCGGTCTCCGAGTACACGCGCCGGGCAGAGACTGCGAACGATGTGCTCAAGGCCGTGAAGTACTGGGGCGAGCACCGCAATGATGCGATCCACGAGATGGATGGGCTTGTGGTCAAGGTGGATTCCGTCGCCGAGCAGCGCGGTCTTGGCGCGACCTCGCGTGCGCCGCGTTGGGCGATCGCGTACAAGTATCCGCCGCAGGAAGTAACCACGAAACTGCTCGACATTGAGGTCTCTGTCGGCCGCACGGGCCGCGCGACGCCGTACGCGGTGCTGGAGCCGGTGTTCGTCTCAGGCTCAACGGTGTCCATGGCGACCCTGCACAACCAGCACGAGGTCAAGCGCAAGGGTGTGATGATCGGCGACACCGTGGTGGTGCGCAAGGCCGGCGAGATCATCCCGGAGGTGCTTGGCCCGGTTGCGGATCTTCGCGACGGCACCGAGCGTGAGTTCGTTTACCCCGAGAACTGCCCCTCGTGCGGCACGAAACTTGCTCCCGCGAAGGAGGGCGACGCGGACTGGCGCTGCCCGAATACCCGCTCGTGCCCCGCACAGCTCGCCACCCGCCTGGAGTACATCGCATCACGCGGCGTATTCGATATCGAGGCACTCGGCGAGAAAGGCGCGCAGGATCTCATCGCGTCGGGCGTGCTTATCGACGAAGCCCACCTCTTCGATCTCACCGAAGACGATTTGAAGAAGTCCAGCGTGTACACACGCAAAGACGGTCAAGTCAACGCGGCAGGCAAGAAACTCCTGGCCAATCTAGAAACGGCGCGCCACGCGGACCTGTGGCGTGTGATCACAGGGCTATCCATCCGTCACGTCGGCCCGACCGCCGCGCGTGCGCTCGCTTCACGCTTCCACTCGATGCAGGCGCTTATCGACGCCCCCGTGGACGACCTCGCCGAAACCGACGGCGTGGGCGACGTGATCGCCGAGAGCTTCAAAGAGTGGTTCACCGTGGACTGGCACCAAAACATCGTGGACAGCTGGGCCGCAGCCGGCGTGACTATGGAGTCGGACGATCAGGACCGCGCCCCGCAGACGCTGGAGGGGCTGACCATCGTCGCCACCGGCACGCTGGAGGGCTTCACCCGAGATGAAATTAAGGAAGCCATCCTGTCGCGCGGCGGCAAGGCGGCAGGTTCGGTGTCGAAGAAAACCGATTACGTGGTGGTGGGCGAGAACGCCGGCTCCAAGGCCGCGAAGGCGGAGGAGTTGGGCCGGCCGATCCTTAACGAGGAGCAGTTTGTGCAGCTGCTCGAGGGCGGCCCTGACGCGCTTGCGTAAGGCGCGCGGCGCTGAGGCCGACCAGCGCTGCCGCCCAGACGGCGAGGGCCCACCACAGCCAGATGGGGAACTGGCCGTTCCAGTTCACGCCAAATGAGAGCATCCACACCACAGCTGCGGAGATGACCGCGTTGACGAGGATGTAAATGGGGCCCTTGGCGTTTCGCACGGCGTTGAAGGTCGCGGACGCAAGGAGCAGCAGAATCATGACGAGTGCGATCATCGGGTCTCCTTCATAAGGTCGATGCCGAGCGCGTCTACCCAGGCTTCGGTGTCGCCCGCGACGAACGCGGCGCGACTGTGGTCGGCGCGTTCCGGGTCCCAGACCAGCATGGTGCGGAAACCGCCGGTGCCGCCGTTGTGGAACGTGATTTCTTCACCGCCTTCGTCGAGGCTTGCCCAGCCGTAGTCGGGCACACCGTGCGAGGACACCCATTCCACGTATTTCGCCATGTCGGCAGCAGTGGAGCGGATCGCGCCAGCCGGTGCCCAGCCGTCCATGTCCCACGGGCCAGCGGGGTGCCCGTTGGCGGCCAGGCCTGTGGGCGCGTCGTCGACTGTGCCGGGCATTGCCACATAGGTCGAGGTCATGCCGGCGGGCTCGAAGATTCGGGTGCACAGCAGTTCGTCGTAGGGCACGCCGGCGTGTATGGCCAGCAGCTGGCCGAGCAGCGCGTGGCCGTAGTTTGAGTATTGTTCCTCGCCGCGGTTGTTCAGCTCGGCGGAACCGGCGGCGTCGAGTATGTCCTGCGGTGTGTCGCGCCGGTAGGGATTGCCGCCGTCGCGGATGTTCGCCACGAACATGTCCGCGAGGCTCAGACTTTCGGTGGGGGCGAGCCCGGAGGTGTGGTTGAGCAGCTCCTCGATGGTCACATCGGCGACGGGGGCGGAGGGGACGTCGATAAGCTCCTGCACCTGAGTATCCAGGCTGAGCTCGCCGGCGTCGATGAACTGGCGGACAAGCTCCGCGTTGAATGTTTTGGTGATCGAGCCGATTTCGAAGTCATTGTGCTCGTCGGCGCCGAGGCCGCCGAAGCGGACTTCGCCGTCGTCGTAGGTGAAGGCGGCGAGATTGTGGTGGCCGTCCTCTGCGAGGCGCTCGAGGGCAGAGGATATCTCGGTATCGCCGGTGTGTTCAGAGGCCACGGAAATGTCGCGGGGGCCGGTGGAGAGCATCAACGCGGCGGCGATGGCGGCGGCGATTACGCCGGCAGCAATGTTGGTAGCGCGCATCAGTGGTCCTCTCCGGCGATCACGATCGCCATGAGCGGGATAACGCGGGCCGGGGGAATCTCGAACATCCCGCCCTGCTTGCGCACCCAGCCGGCGGCCTGCAGTTCCTTCAGGTGGTGGTACGCGGTGCCGGTGGAGGAAACCAGCTCAGATTCGACCAGCTCCGTCACGCTCGCCGGTGTGGCTAAAAGGTGGCGCAAGATGGCGCCGCGGACGGGGTGCGCGAGCGCGGCGATGCGGTCTATCGCGTCGTCCCACGGTTGGTCAGTGATCCACGCTGTTGGGCGGATCCATTCGTAGGAGTAGGTGCCGGTTGGCAGTGTGATGTCGCCGGCGAAGGACACTCTGCCTTGCTCTGTTTCTTTGCTGGAACCGGGGAGTGGGGAGGGCTCGGGTGGTGATGCGTGTTCGAGCGCGGCGACGCGTGCTTCGAGGTCAGAGAGCCGTGCTTCAATCGGTTGCATGCTTTCTAGAATTACAGAATTCTAGAAAGCATGCAACGGCTGAGGTCTGCGCTAGCGCAGGATCGCGCCGATGATGTAGCCCAAATCGCCGACCTCGCGCACCTCGGAGGCCAAGAAATCGGGACCGCCCACACGGCCGACGACGAGCACGAGGTCGGTGCCGTGCAGGGGTGCCACGGTCAGGGCGGTGTCCAACTGGAACCAAGACTCTGGCACCCATTCGTCGAAATCGGGCTGCAAGATGCGCGCGCCCTCGATTGCGGGCATCTGCGGGGTGGAACCGTCATCCTCGGGCGCGGCGGAGGAGGCAGCGACGCGCTCCAAACCGGCGTCGGTGTTGCTCAGCACCACCGCCCAGGAGGAGGTGACGGCCTTCGGCATGACGTTGACCAACTCTTCGAGCGTGTCGGCCTGTTTGCCCGAATGTGCCGCGATCTGGGCGAGCATTTGGATCTGTCCGCGGCGGTCGACGCGCCCGGTGAAGGGGCGGATCGAGTCCACTTCGGCGCCGTCGACGGATGCGACGGCGGTGATCAGGGTGTCCACCATGACTCCGGTGGGCAGGGTGACCACGATGTCGTCGGTCACGGTGCCGTCGAGTGAGGACTCGACGATGTCCACGGAGTTGATGTCGGCCTCCACGATGCCGAACGCCTCAGCGAGCTGGCCGAGGCTGCCCGGCACATCGGGGAGTGAAACGCGGATGAGGTACGACATGGCCTTATTTATAGCAACTGGGGGAGAAGAAGCGGTGGCGCGACGTGACGTAAGATAAGGCGCGTTAATCGCAACCCACGTTATGCCGAAGGGATGGGACTGTGGCTGAGATTTCACGCGACGAGGTGTCGCGCATCGCACGCCTGGCGCGAATTGCGCTGAAAGACGAGGAGCTGGACACGATTGCCCAGCAGCTGGACACGATTGTGGAAGCAGTGTCGAAGGTGCAAAGCGTGGACACCGAGGGCGTGACCCCGATGAGCCACCCGCACTCCATCGACGCCGGTATGCGCGCCGATGTGGAAAAGAAGGTGCTGACGCAGGAGCAGGCGCTGGATCAGGCGCCGGCTGTGGAGGACGACCGCTTTATGGTGCCGCAGATTCTCGGAAAGGGAGACTAAACGATGACGCAGTACACGATTCCGGCAGAGGGGCTCGTCGCAAAGCCAGCGCACGAACTTGCGGCGATGATTCAGGCTGGCGAGGTCACCTCGCGCGAAGTTACCCAGGCGTTTTTGGACCGCATCGCGGAGATTGACGACGAATTGGGGGCCTTCCTGCACGTCGGCGCCGAAGAGGCCCTGGCTGCGGCTGACAAGGTCGACGAGCAGGTAAAGAACGGTGAGAAGCCGGCGTCTGCGCTTGCTGGTGTGCCGCTGGCACTGAAGGACTTGCTGGTGACCACGGATGCGCCGACGACGGCTGCGTCGAAGATGCTTGAGGGCTACATGAGCCCGTACGACGCCACTGTGGTCAAGAAGCTGCGCGCCGCTGGCATCCCGATTCTTGGCAAGACGAATCTGGATGAGTTCGCGATGGGTTCCTCGACGGAGAACTCCGCGTACAAGCAGACGAAGAACCCACACGATTTGGAGCGCGTCCCGGGTGGTTCCGGTGGCGGTACCGCTGCGGCGCTTGCGTCAGGTGAGGCGCCGCTGGGCATCGGTACCGATACGGGCGGCTCGATCCGCCAGCCGGCATCGCTGACCGGCACCGTTGGCGTGAAGCCGACCTACGGTGGCGTGTCGCGCTACGGCGTGATCGCCTGTGCGTCCTCGCTTGACCAGGTCGGCCCGTGCGCGAACAATGTGCTTGATACTGCGCTGCTGCACGAGATCATCGCTGGCCACGACGAGTTCGACGCCACCTCCGTGGACCGCGAGGTTCCGGCGTGTGCCGACGCTGCTCGTGAGGGTGCGTCCGGCGACCTCAAGGGTGTCAAGATCGGCCGCGTGAAGCAGTTCGAGCGCCCCGGCACCCAGGAAGGTGTCAAGGAAGCCATCGACGCCGCCTACGCACAGCTCGAGCGCCAGGGCGCAGAGATCGTCGAGGTCGACTGCCCGAGCTTCGACGACGTCATGGGTGCGTATTACATCATCCAGATGTCCGAGGTGAGCTCGAACCTCGCACGTTTCGACGGCATGCGTTACGGCCTGCGCGTCGGCGACGACGGCTCCCGCTCCGCTGAAGCAGTCATGGCAGCCACCCGTGGCGAAGGCTTCGGCGGCGAGGTCAAGCGCCGCATCATCCTCGGCACCTACGCGCTGTCGGTGGGCTACTACGACGCCTACTACCTGCAGGCGCAGCGTGTGCGCACCCTGATCGCCCAGGACTTTGCCAAGGCGTTCGAGGGCTGCGACGTCATCGCGGCGCCGTCTGTGCCGTCGACCGCGTTCAAGCTGGGCGAGAAGGTCGATGACCCGTTGGCCATGTACAACTTCGACCTGTTCACGCTTCCGCTGAACCTGGCTGGTTTGCCGGGCATGTCGGTTCCGGCGGGCAACGCCTCCGATACCGACCTTCCGGTTGGTCTGCAGTTGATCGCCCCGGCGTTCGAGGACGCACGCCTCTACCGCGTGGGTGCCGCATTTGAAGCCGGCCGTTAATCCCTGGAATACCCTCGCAGCCTTGGCTGCGGGGTATTTTCTTGTCCTGATCGACCAGGGCTTTATGCCCGTGATCACTCCGCTACTGCCGTACGAGGTTGGAGGGGCAGTGTGGCTGACCAGTGTGTACTTGCTGTGCACGGTCGCACCCATGCCGGCTACGGGGCGGCTTGGCGACGCCTTCGGGCAGCGCCGCATGTTCCTCACCGGCCTGGCCGTCTATGTTGCGGCGCTGGCACTGGCAGGCGCGTCGTGGTCGTTCGGTTCCCTGATCGTCGCGCGTGCGCTCCAGGGCTTCGGCGCGGCGGTGTTCCTGCCGCAAGCCTTCGGTCTGATCCCGCGCGTGTTTGCCGACGACAAGCAAGGCCGCGCATTCGCCGTGTGGGGCGTGATCGGTTCGGTGGCCTCGCTGATCGGGCCGGTTGTTGGCGGTGCGATTGCGC
The DNA here is from genome assembly GCF_001815635.1 of Corynebacterium sp. HMSC075D04. Taxonomy (NCBI): domain Bacteria; kingdom Bacillati; phylum Actinomycetota; class Actinomycetes; order Mycobacteriales; family Corynebacteriaceae; genus Corynebacterium; species Corynebacterium sp. HMSC075D04. The sequence continues at coordinate 112,837 of NZ_KV821352.1, read as the reverse complement.
AGTCCCAAGGTTGGCGTGCGGCGTTTTACGCCCAGGCTGGGTTAGGCGCCGTTGCGCTGGTCGCCGGTGTCATCGCTCTGCCGCGATTGACGACGACAGGGAAGCGGGTCACCTTATTACCGGTCGTGCTGTCCTTCGGCGGGCTTGGGCTGTTGGTCTACGGCATCCAGTTCGGCTATTGGCCCTCGATCCTGTTCGGTGTGCTGCTGCTGGGCGTGCTTGTGCAGTCCGCACGCAACGGTACCGACGACGGGTTCCTACCAATCGAGCTCCTTTCGGACCGCGCTTTTGCACTAGGCACACTCGGCGTGGCCTCCATGGGGTTCACCGTCGCCTCGATGTTCATCCCCCTGATGTACTGGCTGCAGACGGTCGCCGGAGCGTCGCCGTCGGCAGCGGGCCTGATCACGGCGCCGATGTCGGTACTTGCGCTGGTGCTTACCCCGGTGGCCGGCTACCTGACCGATCGCCGCAACCCCGGCAAACTCTGCGCGATCGGGTTTGCCCTCAGCACTGTGGCGCTGGTGCTGGCGATCGCGCTCATCAACGCCGGCGCCAACCTGTGGTGGTTCACCGCAGTCACAGCGCTGCTGGGTATCGGCGGCGCGTTTGTCTGGGCGCCGAACGCGGCAGTCACCATGCGCGGCATCACCGAGGGACAGACCGGCGCTGCGTCCGGGTTGTACAACACCGCGCGCCAGGTTGGCAGCGTGCTCGGCGTGGCACTTGTGGGGGCAGTGCTCGCCTCCGGGGAGATCGATGTGACGGCGTCGAAGGCGCTGGTGTTGCCGGTTGTGGCGATGGTGGTGGGCGTGGTGTCGTCGATACGCATTGCGCCGCGGGCAGGGGCAGGCGCAGCGCGCTAGGCTGGCGTGCATGCGACTTGCCACGTTGACCTCTGGAGGAGATTGCCCCGGACTCAACGCCGTTATCCGCGGCGTGGTCCGTACCGCGAACACCGAATACGGCTCCACCGTCGTTGGATACCGCGACGGTTGGGTCGGTTTGATGGAGGACCGCAGGGTCGATCTTTACGACGACGCCTACATGGACTCCCTGCTTCTACGCGGCGGCACGATTCTGGGCACGGGGCGACTGCACCCGGACAAGTTCAAGGCTGGAATCGACACGATTAAGGCCAACTTGGACGATGCTGGCATCGACGCACTGATCGCCATCGGTGGTGAGGGCACGCTCAAGGGTGCGAAGTGGCTCTCCGACAATGGCATCCCGGTTGTGGGCGTGCCGAAGACGATTGACAACGACGTTGCCGCGACCGACTACACCTTCGGGTTCGACACCGCAGTGTCCGTGGCCACCGACGCGATCGACCGCCTGCACACCACAGCAGAATCCCACAACCGCATCCTGATCGTTGAGGTCATGGGCCGCCACGTCGGCTGGATCGCCCTGCATGCCGGCATGGCGGGTGGTGCGCACTACACCGTGATCCCGGAAGAACCGTTCGACATTGCGGAGATCTGCAAAGCGATGGAGCGTCGCTTCCAGATGGGGGAGAAGTACGGCATCATCGTCGTCGCCGAAGGCGCGGTGCCCAAGGAGGGCACGATGGACGCCGGCCTTGGTGAAGAGGATGAGTTCGGCCACAAAACCTTTAATGGCATGGGCCAGATCATTGGCGACGAGGTGAAGAAGCGCCTCGGCTACGACGTGCGCACTACAGTGCTTGGCCACATCCAACGCGGCGGCACGCCGACCGCCTACGACCGCGTGTTGGCCACCCGCTACGGCGTCCACGCCACCCGAGCGGCACACGTCGGCAACTTTGGCAGCTGTGTGGCCCTACACGGCGAAGACATCGAACTTGTTGCGCTCGAGGACGCCGTGGCAAAGCTCAAGACGGTCCCGGAGCGTCGCTACGCCACCGCGAAGGCGATGTTTACATAGCACCCGGACGCGCACTCTATGAAAAACCGCATTCCTAACCCCTGCCGCCTGCTCATCGTCGGCATCAACCCCGGCCGCCTCACCGAGGAGGTGGACGCGCCGTTTGCCTACCCGGGCAATCGCTTCTGGCCGGCGTTGGAGGCCGCAGGCATCACCCCATACCGTGTCCACGCCAATGAGGGGTTATCGGAGGAAGACGCGGCCATGCTCGCCGAGCGCGGCATCGGGTTTACCAACCTGGTGGGGCGCATGACGCCGAAAGCGTCGGACCTTTCCAAGGCGGAGCTCGTGGAGGGAGGTGAGGTGGTGCGGAGTGTCGTCGAAAAGCATCAGCCCAGAGCTGTGATGTTCGCTGGAATCGGGGCGTACCGCGATGCTTATCGACGACCAAAGGCCACCCGCGGTCTTCAACCCGAAACCCTCACCGGAGTGCCGGTGTGGGTGGTGGGCAACCCCAGCGGGCTCAACGCGCATGAGACCGTGGCCACGCTCGCTGAGAGCTACCGGGAGGTCTGGGAGGCGACAGCGCGGGAACGGCGGTAAAGCCAGATCAGCAGCACCCACAGCAGGACCGTGACCGCGATCGAGCCGACGAGACCCGCGACACCGGGAAGCTCACGGGACTTGACTACCGCGAGAGCGAAATGTTGCGCTATCGGCACATCTGTCCTTCCCTCTCGGTCTTGGGTTGAAGAAATTGCGAGGATGTCGGCGGAGGAGCATAAACCTAGTGGGACGGGGATTGTTGGATCTTCCGATTCGATGAGTAGTGCTCTTGAGTTTTAGGGCACTTCCATCCCATTCACGGTTAAAGATGGTCTCTTCTCTCAACTATTCTGTGTGTGCGGAAAAGCCCATAACTATACGGTCAAGGCATGCGAGATATGAGGAATACGATTGGCGACCTTTCCTAGTCAGGGAGAGGTCAGTTGTGGACTTCTTTCCTACAAATCCCTTCGCAACGCTGACCATTCCCGCGTCTTCGAGAGCGCTAATACTTTTTGACAAGGTAGGATAGCTGAGGTCTAGGTGTTCTTTTAGCGTCTGGTATGTAGCAGAATCTACCGACGCTAGGCACGCCATTACCCCCAGCCTGTTGGGCGAATGAAGGAGGGGGTCGATCCCCTCCAAGGCTTGACTGATCTCCACTAGCTACCCGACTTAACTTTCCAGGCGCCAAGCCCCGCAAACGGGATGGCCGTCAGCGCAGCAATTAGAAAAGCCACTGCCGGGGGATTCGCGTCTCCGCTCGTGTTTGCCCAGCTCCATTCGCCGATCACGACAACGGCAATCGATAGGAGAGTGGCGGCCACGTAAGCCCTTTTCCATCCGTAGGGTTGAACCTTCCTTGTTTCTCTGATCCCCACCGCAACGGCAAGGGTCGACAGGAGATAGAGGAAAGGGGATAGTACGTAAGCTACGGACAGCCATACGGAGGAAGAGGTCTGCGAGATTAGGTGGATGCTCACGAAGAGAAATGTCAATCCCGACATCAACAAGATCCAGTACCCCTCTTTTTTGGAGACCTTTTGAGGCGATGCTGATCGGCTGGCTTGGGCTCTGTCGGTGAAGCGACCTGCAGTCATTTTGGCGATCCTTCCTTCAAGTTGCCTACAGTGTAACCGCTTTCCATTATGGCAACAAGGTGGGATCAGTGCGAATGTCCGCGCCAAGGGTGTCATTAAATTTCCAAGTCTCTCCATTGGAAGAAAAGTATTAACGGAGGGTGGTTCTTCCTGCATTGAGCCGTCGGGCAACTTCGGCTTTCGTTATCCCCTCACTCACCCACTTGCGCGCCTGAGCTAGCTGTTTGTCGCGGAGAGCTTTTGCCTGCCCGACCTTTGTAGACACCGCGGGCTTTGGCTCTGGAAATACCTTCGGCCTGTCGCTCGCGAATGATGGCACGTTCAGCCTCAGGCAACGGCCCGAAGTGTGCACCTGGACGGAGGCCGCGGCCCTGGAGCAGCTGCTTTGCGACGTCCTGCAGGCCCAAACCGGCGACACTTTGTGGGGGACAGTGCACGTGGGCAATGGGCCGTCGATAGGCAATGCGCTCGCTGTTGACCGCGAGAAGACGGCGGCATTTGTGTGGGTGCAGAGGCGGGGCGAGCTGTATCGCGAGCACGACAGGTGGTGCGCACTACACCGTGATCCCCGAGGAGCCGTTCGATATTGCAGAGATCTGCAAAGCGATGGAGCGTCGCTTCCAAATGGGGGAGAAGTACGGCATCATCGTCGTCGCCGAAGGTGCGGTGCCGAAGGAAGGCACGATGGACGCTGGCCTTGGCGACGAGATGAAGAAGCGCCTGGGCTACGACGTGCGTACCACAGTGCTTGGCTACTTGCGACGGTGTGCACGCCACCCGTGCAGCCCACGACAGCAACTTCGGCAGCTGTGTGGCTCTTCGTGGCGAAGACATTGAACTTGTTGCGCTCGAGGAAGCCGTGGCAAAGCTCAAGACGGTGCCCGGGCGCCGCTACGCCACCGCAAAGGCGATGTTCACCTAAGCCACGCTGGGGTTTCCTAACGCAATCTCCAAAACCGCCCCGAGAGTCCATAATGTGAGAGTATAATCTCACGCTATGAGTCAATCGAGTGGTGGGGCGACCACCGCCGAAGATCGTTCGGCCCTGATCGCCTCTGTTGTCTTCCCGATCCTCGTCGTTGTCGGCGGCTGCATCGGATATTTCACCCCGTCTGTTGTTGCGCCGATTACCGGGTGGACAACCTGGCTTCTGGGCGTGGTCATGTTCGGTATGGGATTGACGTTGAAGGTTGCTGGTTTTGCGATCATCGCGAAGCGCCCGACGCCTGTGCTGATCGGAGTGATCGCGCAGTTTGTCATCATGCCGGTACTGGCGGTGCTCATTACGTGGCTGCTGAAACTGCCGCCGGAGATCGCCGCAGGCGTCATCCTTGTCGGCTGCGCCCCGGGTGGCACGACCTCCAATGTGGTTACGTACCTCTCCCGCGGTGATGTGGCGCTGTCGGTTGCGATGACCACGGTGTCCACGCTGCTCGCGCCGATTTTCACGCCACTGCTCACCCTGTGGTTGGCGGGGCAATACCTCCCTGTGAGCGCTGGTTCGATGGCGATCTCCACAGTCAAGATGGTGCTGCTTCCGGTCCTGCTCGGCCTCGCGATTACGTTCTTCCTACCGAAGATCGCCCAAGCGATCTTGCCGGCGCTTCCGTGGATTTCTGTCGTCGCCATTGGGGCGATCGTCGCGATCATCGTCTCGGGTTCACGGGACAAGATCGTCGAAGCGGGTCTGCTTGTCTTGGTAGCTGTGATGATCCACAACCTGCTCGGCTACGCGCTTGGCTACTTCACCGGCAAGGGGACGAAGCAAACCGAATCGGCCTCGCGCACCATCGCGGTGGAAGTCGGCATGCAAAATTCTGGCCTCGCCGCCACGCTCGCTGTGCAGTACATGACCCCGCTTGCCGCGCTGCCGGGTGTCATCTTCTCGGTCTGGCACACCCTGTCCGGCGGGATCTTCGCCATGGTCATGCGTCTTCGCGATGACCGCGCGAAGCGTGCCGAGAACCCAGCAGCGCCTGCCGCAGAACCCATGGTGGTCTAGGGCCATCCACTACAAGTCGCCGCGACGTGCCACCCACACGAACGCGGCGATCTTTTTACGCCCGACAGCGAGCGCATTGCCTAGCGACGGCCCATTGCCCGCATGAATCGTTCCCCACAACGTGTCGCCGGGGTGCGCGGGAAGAACGTCGCACAGGTGCTGCATGGCGGCGGGGGCGAGGCCGCGGCCGCGCGCGTGGTCGTCGAGAAGAAACTCGTAGACCTGAAACCCGCGCATCCCGTTGGCGTCGTCGCGCGCTGCGGCGATAACGCCGGCGCGTTGGCCTCCAACTTCCACTGCGTACAGTGCGCCTGTTTCTGCGCAACTTTGCAACTGCGGCAATGTCGCTGCTTCGGTCCAGGTCGCCACGTCGGGCGTTTGCTTCACGACGTTGCCCAGCACCTCATCTGCGTAACCCGTCATCTCCTCGGGGGCTGCTGGAACGAGACGCACCAGGTGGCTCTGCGGACGGCGTGGACTAGCACGCAGCTCGGAGACGAGGCCAGCAACGATCCACTGATCCACATCGGCGCTCTCCGGCGGGTTGGGCAATTCGAACCGGATTGCAACCGGCACAAAATCAGCGAACTCGCGGTGCAACTGTGCTGCATACGGTGCTAACCCGTCGTACTGCGGTGATACGGACGTAGCGACGACATGCACAAACGGCTTCTTGGGATCCAGCCCCAAAAAGCGGATGCCGGCGACGCACCAGTGACCATCAGTGAACTCAACGTGCCGGTTCGCCCACGCAAGCGGGTCCTCTACGGTCGGCCCGCCGATGCTGTTGAGGTGATCGCGGAATCCGGCGCCGAACTCGTCGTTAGCCACATGCTCTGCTTGCGGGCGCATCTCCTCCGTCGCGAGGTAGAAACGTTCTTCCTCCGAGTACCAGTCGCGCAGCTGGCTGGGCATCCAGGCCGCATAAGCACTCGCCATTTGGGCAAGCAATGCGTTCGTCATCGTTAGTGCCTTTCCGTCTGAGGGAAGTTTTTATTTTAGGTACGTGTCGCCACGGCGAGCTGTAGCGCGAGCGAATCGGGTAGGGCAGTAGAATGGCCGGCATGACTGCCTACGATCTGATGGATTACGACGAGGTACTGGAAAAGTACGACCCGGTTATGGGGCTTGAGGTGCACGTCGAGCTCGCTACTGAGACGAAGATGTTCTCCACGGCCTCTGCCCACTTCGGTGCGGAGCCGAACTCCAACGTTGACCCGGTTTCGCTCGGCCTGCCGGGCGCACTGCCGGTGGTCAACGCCAAGGGTGTGGAGTGGGCAATCAAGATCGGCCTGGCGCTGAACTGCAAGATTGCGGAGTCATCCCGCTTCGCGCGTAAGAACTACTTCTACCCGGACCAGCCGAAGAACTACCAGATCTCCCAGTATGACGAGCCGATTGCGTACGACGGCTACCTGGACGTCGTGCTCGAGGACGGCACCGAGTGGCGTGTGGAAATCGAACGCGCACACATGGAGGAGGACACCGGCAAGCTCACCCACCTGGGCTCCGCTTCCGGTCGTATTACCGGTGCTACCGCTTCGCTTGTGGACTGCAACCGTGCAGGCGTGCCGCTGATCGAGATCGTGACCAAGCCGATCATCGGCGCTGGCGAGCGCGCCCCGGAGGTGGCGAAGGCATACGTCGGTGCTCTGCGCGAACTGGTCAAGGCGCTCGGTGTTTCCGACGCTCGTATGGACCAGGGCAGCATGCGTTGTGACGCCAACGTGTCCCTGCGCCCAGTCGGCCAGGAAGAGTTCGGCACCCGCACCGAGACCAAGAACATCAACTCCCTGAAGTCGGTCGAGCAGGCCGTGCGCTTTGAGATGCAGCGCCAGGCTGCCGCGTTGGAAAACGGCGAGGAGATCGTCCAGGAGACCCGCCACTACCAGGAGAAGGACGGCTCCACCTCGAAGGGACGTCCGAAGGAAGAGGCATCCGACTACCGCTACTTCAACGACCCGGACCTGCCGCCGGTGATCGCGAAGCCGGAGTGGGTTGAGGAAATCCGTGCGACCCTGCCCGAGTTGCCGTGGGTGCGCCGCGCTCGCATCCAGGAGGAGTGGCAGCTGCCGGAGAAGGAATTCCGTGATCTGGTCAACGCTGGTGCGCTGGATCTCATCGTGGACACAGTGGAAGCTGGCACGACCCCGGACGAGGCTCGTTCCTGGTGGGTGTCCTACATCGCGGGCAAGGCCAATGAAGCAGGCAAAGACCTGGACGCGCTTGGCGTTACCCCGAACGACGTCGCACGCGTGGTTGCGTTGGTCAAGGAGGGCAAGCTGACCACCAAGCTCGGCCGCCAGGCGATCGACGGTGTGATTGAGGGGGACGGCAACGTTGATGAGGTCGTCGCAAAGCGTGGTCTTGAGGTTGTGCGCGACGACGGCGCCATTGAAAAGGCTGTCGACGACGCACTTGCTGCCAACCCGGACATCGTGGAGAAGTACCGCGCAGGCAACAAGAAGGTCACCGGCGCAATTGTCGGCGCCGTGATGAAGGCCACCCAGGGTAAGGCAGACCCGGGCCAGGTCAACCAGCTCATCGCCAAGAAGCTCGCCGAGTAACCTTCAGCGAAGCACCACACAGCCGGCCCCGACTTACGTACGGGGCCGGCTGGTTCTTCTTTGGTGGGTTGTAGGTAATGGTAACAATGCATATCCTGTAGGTACGTACCTGCAGGGAGGTGTGTTATGACCGCTATTTCCGCCAGAGAATTCAATCGGGATGTCAGTGCCGCGAAGCGCGCCGCGCTGGATCACCCTGTGATCATTACTGATCGTGGGGAGCCGTCACACGTTCTGCTGTCGATCGACGACTATCGTCGGCTCTCATCGTCAGAAACTGGGTGGGTGAAAGCAGTTCAAATGAAGGATGAAGATATAGAATTCGACCCTCCGCGAGCTGAATTTAAAGTGCGGAGTCTCGACCTGTGAGGTATTTATTCGATACCAACGTTATTAGTGAGCTGCGGAAGCCGCCCGGCCGAGTGAATCCTCGAGTGGCGAGTTGGGCCGACAACCTGGCAGAGGGAAACGTATACATCTCTTCCATCTCAGTTTTTGAGATCGAAAGAGGAATTCTGCTCAAGCAACGTACGGATCCAGTGCAGGCTGAAAGGTTGCGCGACTGGTTCAATGGTCAAGTTAAAGTTCAATTCAAAGGGCGCATTCTTCCTTTTGATGAGGACGTAGCCTCTGTGGCGGCTGCGATGCACGTCCCAGACCCGAAAGCGACTGCGGATTCTTTTATCGCTGCTACCGCTCAAGTACATAGCCTTATCGTTGCGACACGGAATACCCCTGGCTTTGAGTCGATGGGCGTTGAGCTAGTTAATCCCTGGGAGATGTAACCGCGAAACGCGAAAGCCCCGGCCAGTGTGGTGGATGGCCGGGGCGGGGGAGTCGTCGTCAAGCAGTGCTACTTGTTTTGAGGCTTGACGGCCGGGAACTCGCCAGTCTTGTACATCTCCTCGTAGGACTTCCAGTGGATTTCGTCGCCCGGGGTATCGGGTGCGCCCTCGTAGGACTCAGACTCCGGATCGAGCGCAGGCACGTCCGCGATATCGAATTCGCTGGAAGAGTCCGCGTGCAGATCCGCAGCAACCTCTTCCTGGACGGACTGCCACAGGTCTTGGCCGCCCATGTGGGAATCGCCGGTGAGCTCGTCGACTTCGTTGCGCTCGGCGCGGGTCAGCGGCTCGCCTTCCGGATCGAGCGCGGTCTCGGCAAGCTCTGCAAGACGCTCGCGGCGTCCCGTCTCCTCCTGGATGTTCTTGCGGTCGCGGAACCAAGCCACACCCATAGCAATGCCAAGGGCAAGACCGAGGTAGCCCAGAACCGGGTAAACCCAACCAAGCAGGTCAGCGAAGCCAATGAAGGACAGGGCGTAGCCGACGAGAACCGCCGCGAAGTAGTACGGGCGGAACTTGCCCGGCTTGTCGTGGCTGAGGCGACGACCGCTGGCGTAGAACATGCCGACGGCGGTGTTGTAAATCATCAGGTAGATGACAATGGAGACGAACACGCCCACTGCCGGGTGCATGTTGTCGAAGACCATCAGTAGCGGCATGTCTGCGTCCATCACGTCTGCCATGTTGCAGAACAGAATGAACGTGAGGATCAGCAGCAAGACAGCGAACATAATGCCGCCCAGCAGGCCACCCTTACCGGCCTGTGCAGGGTTCATGTGGGAGCCAGCAAAGACGAGCATCATGGAAACGTCCATGATCATGACCAGGGTTGCGTAGTTCAACGCGGTGATCAGCCAGTTACCAAACGTGCCTGATGCGCTTTGGTTCTGCTGTGCAATCTCGTTGATGTATCCGAAGTCGGACGGGATGTTCGTCAGTGTGATCACAAACGCGGCGAGCAGGCAGATGATCAGCAGCGGCGTGATGAAGGAGAAAACGTTCGTGAGCCTGTCGATGTCAAGAAGACCGGACAGGAGCAGCAGCACAACCATGATGGTCGATCCGGCCCAAGTTGGCAGGCCGAATTGTTGCTCGAGGTTCGCGCCAGCACCGGCGACCATGACGAAGCCGATGCAGAACAGCGTGAACACGGTGGTGATGTCCATGTATTTAGCAATCCACGGACGCGAGACACTCTTGAACACGGCACTGTGGTCATCGGCCATGTAGTAGGAACCGAGCTGGTAGACCCAACCACTGAAAATTGCGATCGCGGCACCTGCGATGGCGGCGCCGATGATGCCCTTGTAGCCAAAGGCAAGGAAGTATTGGATGACTTCCTGCCCGGAGGCAAAACCAGCGCCGACAGTCAGGCCCACGAGCGCGAGGGCGACTTTGAGCGTTTTACTCATCGATAAACAATCCTTATATAAATTTGCGTAAAAGATTTAGAGCGCGTAGCAGGGTAACACCATTACACGGGCTTGGCTAACTAGGTTTGTTGACATCGGTGCAGCGCACCCCGGCGAGTTGACAAATCACAGCGAAGTTTTCGCCTAAGTTGTAGGCCATGGCTAAAAATCCACGCGATCTCACACCCGACGATCTGAACAACCTGGAAAACGTCGCTGACGTGCCAGAATACAAGGGGGATGCTGCGACGGAGATTTTTCCGCAGACTTCCCAGACGGGCGACGAGGTGCGCCTGAGTGCCGATAAGGCAGCACAAGCCTCTGCGCCGTCCGCAGGCTCTACTGCGGTCCCCTCGGCGTCTGCATACTCATCCGACCCGGCACCGGTGACATCCGCGTTCATCCGTGAATCTGAAACCATCGCACCGGCAGCCCCCGCAACCTATGCGGAGGAGCCGGTCGAGCCGGTTGCGGTGGATCCGGCACCGGTTGCAGTAGAGGAGGAAGACGCCCGCCGTGGCACGACTGATTTCGGCTTGCTGCTGCTGCGTCTGTTCCTCGGCGCGTACCTGATTATTGATTCCGTCGCAGTGTTCTTCCGACTCGGCGGCAACGACGGTATCGCCGGCCTAGAAAATGCATTCGCCAACTACCCGTACGGCAACGGCCTGGCTGTTGTTGTTCCCACCCTCGAACTCACGGCCGGCGTGTTCTTGGTCCTTGGTCTGCTCGGACCGATTGCGGCAGCTGTGGCGATCGCCGTCACCGGCTTTTTGGCGCTGCACGCATTCAACGGTCAGACGGACGGCTTCAACGTCTTCGCCTGGACGCCGGAAACGTGGGTGCCGGTCATGCTGCTGGCAGTGTCTCTCGCAGTGCAGTTCACAGGCCCAGGCCGCTACGGTATCGACGCCTCGCGCGGTTGGGCGAAGCGTCCGCTGGCATCGTCCTGGATCTGCGCCATTGTGGGTCTTGCCGCAGCAGGTGCGGCGTGGTGGTTCGGCACCGGGATTAACCCGTTTGCCTAAACCACACGCACGCTGCGTTTAGTCCACTTGGCGGACGGCGCCCTTGTCGGCGCTGGTTGCCATCTTGGCGTATGCACGCAAAGCCTTCGAAACCTCGCGGACACGGTTCGGTGTCCAGGGGTTGTCGGAGGCTTCCATAGCTTCACGGCGCTTTTCCAACTCTGCTTCCGGCACATCCAGCTTCAGTTCGCGGTTGGACACGGAGATGGCGATGGTGTCGCCGTTTTCGATGAGGCCGATCAGGCCGCCTGCGGCAGCTTCGGGGGAGATGTGGCCAATGGACAGACCGGAGGTGCCTCCGGAGAAGCGACCGTCGGTGATCAGTGCGCACTTCTTGCCCAGGCCAGCGCCTTTGAGGAATGACGTCGGGTGGAGCATTTCCTGCATGCCCGGTCCACCTGCTGGGCCCTCGTAGCGGATGACCACAACCTCGCCTTCGAGCACCTCGCGGTTGAGGATCATGGACACAGCTTGCTCTTGCGAATCGACGACGCGTGCTGGACCGGTGAACTCCCATAAGCCTTCTTCGACGCCTGCGGTTTTCAGGATGGCGCCGTCCGGGGCTAGGTTGCCGCGCAAGACGACAAGGCCGCCGTCGGAGGTAAACGGGTGCTCGACGTCGTGGATGACGCCATTTTTCGCATCCGTATCCAGGCTTTCCCAGCGCGCGCTTTGTGAGAATGCCTTCGTGGTGCGCTCACCGCCCGGTGCGGCGTGGAAGAGCTCGAGCGCTTCCTCGGTAGCGCTTCCGCCGCGGATGTCCCAGTCTGCGAGCCATTGGCTTAGCGACGAGTACGTGATCGAATGCACATCATCATGCAGCAATCCAGCGCGGTGGAGCTCACCCAGGATGGCTGGGATGCCACCTGCGCGATGGACATCCTCGACGTGTGCCTCACCGTTCGGGGCAACCTTGGACAGGCAGGGGATCTTGTGTGACAGATCGTCGATATCTGCCAGGTCGAAGTCGATTTCACCTTCTTGGGCTGCGGCCAGGATGTGCAGGATGGTGTTGGTGGAACCACCCATTGCCATGTCGAGCGCCATGGCGTTGCGGAATGCATGGACGTTGGCCACGTTGCGGGGTAGGACGGATTCGTCGCCCTGGCCGTAGTAGCGCTCGCAAAGGTCCATGATGGTCTGGCCAGCGCGCTCGAAGAGTTCGCGGCGTGCGGTGTGGGTTGCCAGGGTGGTGCCGTTGCCCGGCAGTGACAAGCCAAGTGCTTCGGTGAGGCAGTTCATGGAGTTAGCGGTGAACATGCCGGAGCAGGAACCACAGGTGGGGCAGGCGTTGTTGGCGATACTGTCGAGCTCGTCGTCGCTGACGTCGTTGTTAGCGGAAAGCGCGATGGCGTCGATGAGATCGGACTTCGGCTTAGTCACACCGCCGACAGAAAACGCCTTGCCGGCCTCCATCGGGCCACCGGAGACGAAGACGGCGGGGATGTTCAGACGCATTGCGGCGTTGAGCATGCCTGGGGTGATCTTGTCGCAGTTGGAGATACACACCATGGCATCCACGGTGTGGGCGTTGACCATGTACTCCACCGAGTCGGTGATGATCTCGCGCGAGGGCAACGAGTACAGCATGCCGGAGTGGCCCATGGCGATGCCGTCGTCGACCGCGATGGTGTTGAACTCCTTGGGTACGCCGCCTGCGGCGCGGACAGCGTCGGCCACGATGTCACCAACATGTTTCAGGTGAACGTGGCCAGGCACGAACTGCGTGTAGGAGTTCACGATGGCAACGATGGGTTTGCCAAACTCGTGCTCGCCGGTGCCTGTAGCGCGCCACAGGGCACGGGCTCCGGCTGCTTGGCGGCCAACGGTGGTGACACGTGAGCGAAGGGGGATCACGGTTTACTCCTTAGGTTCGTTCGCGGACGGGCGAGGTCCCGGCAGATCGGGGTGTTCTGCGAGGTAGGCATCGTATTCCTCGCGGGTAAGCAGGATGCGGTCGCCGTCTTTATCAATGATTTCGTACTTGCCGTCTGCTGCTTGCTCGGCGGATGCAATGACGTCTGTAATTCGTCCTCCGGATGCCTCGGCGAGCGCGGGCAATGAGTTGAACGTTACGCCAGGCAGGGGATACTCGGTGCCGCTTTTTGCAGCGACGCGTGCGGAAGTTCCCTTGAAAGCGATGCCGGCCAGGTCTTCCCAAGGAAGAAAGGCATTTTTGCGAACGAGGTAACGGGTTTTAATTCCTTTGTTATCCACTGTGGTGGAGGAGCAGAGTACCCATGCGAGCCACACAATGGGGATAAGAAGGAGCCAAATGAGATATTTCGGCGCCCACATGATGCCCATGAGTGCGATGCCGGTTGCGAGCACGATGGCGAGGATGTGCTCACGGGTTGGTTTAAACACTTTTTGGGTGGTCGGGGACGTTCCCTGTGTGGCTGTCATACCCCGGCATGCTAGTCATGTTGATGCCGGGGGAAGTAACGGGATGCGCCGGGGTGTCGTCGATACGCGTGATTTCTGTGAATAAAAATGCGCGAGGGGTGGGCTGGCTCACTATTGTCATGTACGTGATCAATCAGCGACTTGTAATTATTGTACCCACGCGGCGCTTGCCGTAGCGGGTTCGTTTTACACGCCGCAGACACAAGCGCCCTCGAGAGCACACCGCTCGCCGGGGGCTTTTATTTTTAGGTAATTCGAACACAAGGAGTGCAACGGTGGCAGGTTCACAACCATCCCCGTCGACGGAGAGCAATGGACCGGAGCGGATGAAAGGCGCGGACGCGGTCGTTCGCAGCCTGGAGGAGCTTGGCACGGAAATTGTGTTCGGCCTTCCGGGTGGCGCGGTGCTTCCGCTTTACGACGCCCTGTATCGGGCAACGAAACTACGCCACGTGTTGGTGCGCCACGAGCAAGGTGCGGGCCATGCAGCAGAGGGATACGCGGTGGCCTCGGGAAGGGTCGGCGTTTGCATTGCTACGTCTGGTCCCGGTGCGACGAACTTGGTAACACCGATCGCGGACGCTTACCTGGACTCGGTGCCGATGGTGGCGATCACGGGCCAGGTTGGCTCGTCGCTTTTGGGTACCGATGCGTTCCAGGAGGCGGACATCCGCGGCATCACGATGCCGATTACAAAGCACAACTTCATGGTGACCGACCCGGAGCAGATCCCGTTCGCGCTTGCGGCGGCGTTTCATATTGCCTCGACCGGCCGTCCAGGCCCAGTGCTCGTGGACATCCCGAAGGATGTGCAGAACGCGGAGATTGAGTTTAAGTGGCCGCCGAAGATCGATTTGGCTGGCTACAAGCCGAACACGAAGCCGCACAACCGTCAGATTGCCCAGGCAGCGAAGCTGATTTCTCAGGCGAAGCGTCCGGTGCTTTACATCGGTGGCGGTGTTGTGAAGGCGAATGCGAACAAGCAGCTGCTCGAGTTTGTTGAGGCGACCGGGATCCCTGTGGCTACGACTTTGATGGCGCTCGGAGCGTTCCCGCAGTCGCACCCGCTGTACCTGGGTATGCCGGGTATGCACGGTTCGGTACCGGCAGTGGGTTCCTTCCAGGAATCCGACTTGCTCATCGCTGTTGGCACGCGTTTCGACGACCGCGTGACCGGCGATACCGATACGTTTGCGCCGCACGCCAAGGTCATTCACGCTGACATCGACCCTGCAGAGGTGGGCAAGATCCGCGCGGTGGACGTTCCAATCGTTGGCGATGCCAAGCGTGTGCTGTCGGAACTGACCGATTACTTTGAGGAATCCGGAAAGGCCAAGGCGCCGTCGATTGAGCCGTGGATTGAGCGTCTGCAGGATCTGAAGCGTCGTTTCCCGCGCGGTTATGACAAGAACGAGGACGGCACGCTCGCTCCGCAGTTTGTGATCGAGACGCTGTCCAAGGCCGCCGGGCCGGACGCAATTTACTGCTCTGGTGTGGGCCAGCACCAGATGTGGTCTGCGCAGTTTGTGGACTTTGAAACGCCGCGCCACTGGATCAACTCTGGTGGTGCTGGCACGATGGGCTTTTCCATTCCGGCTGCGCTCGGTGCGAAGGCAGCGCACCCGGATGCAGAGGTGTGGGCGATCGACGGCGATGGTTGTTTCCAGATGACCAACCAGGAGATCACCACCGCTGCGCTCGAAGGCTTTCCGATCAAGGTTGCACTGATTAATAACGGCAACCTGGGCATGGTGCGTCAGTGGCAGACGCTGTTCTACGACGGCAATTACTCTCACACGAAGTTGGGTGGGGAAACCTACGTTCCGGACTTTGTGCAGTTGTCGGAGGCGCTCGGCGCGGTTGCGTTCCGGGTGTCGAAGGAAGAAGACGTGCTGCCGACGATCCAACGTGCGCGTGAGATCAACGATCGCCCGGTGGTCATTGAGTTCATCGTGGGCGAGGACGCGCAGGTGTGGCCGATGATCTCTGCGGGCTCGTCGAATAGTGACATTGAGTATGCGCGCGGAATGCGCCCGTTCTTCGATGATGAGGAGTCGGCTGCGGAGTCGCCGCAGGCAATCAGCGAGGCCATCGAGACCGCTGCGGCGGAGCAGGAAGGGAACTAACAATGACACAACCAGATGCAATCACTCGCCACACGCTTTCAGTGCTGGTTGAGGACGTTGACGGAATTATCACCCGTGTTACCGCCCTGTTTACCCGTCGCGGGTACAACCTGGTCTCGCTCGTTTCGGCGAAGACGTCGAAAGAGGGCGTGAACCGGTTGACGGTGGTGGTCGATGCAACGGAGCGTTCTGTCGAGCAGATCGTCAAACAGCTCTACAAGCTGATCCAGGTGCTTAAGGTGCAGCAGCTTGACGACGACACCACGGTCGGCCGCCAGCTGCTGCTGGTCAAGGTCAACGCGGACAATCAAACACGTCCGCAGGTGGTGGACGCTGCCAACCTGTTCCGAGCGCGCGTGATCGATGTTGCGGTGGACTCTGTTGTTATTGAGGCCACCGGTGAGTCACCGAAGTTGAAGGCGTTTTTGGACGTCATGGATACGTTCGGTATCCGCGAGCTTGCCCGATCAGGCACGGTAGCGCTGACGCGTGGCGCTAAAACTTTGGCTCCATTGGACTAAAAACACCCACAAACTGAGGCGGCTGTGTCATAATGTGAAACGCCCGTCTCACAGAATGAAGAAAGAAGCGAGAACTATGGCTATTGAAGTGCTTTACGACCAAGACGCAGACCTGTCCCTGATCCAGGGCAAGAAGGTTGCAATCATCGGCTACGGCTCCCAGGGTCACGCGCACGCTCAGAACCTGCGCGAGTCCGGCGTCGAGGTGGTTGTTGGCCTTCGCGACGGCTCCAAGTCCGCAGAAAAGGCCCGCGAGGCCGGCTTTGATGTGAAGACGAATGCTGAGGCAGCTGCATGGGCTGACGTGATCATGCTGCTCGCCCCGGATACCTCCCAGGCCAAGATCTTCGAAGAGGACATCGAGCCGAACCTGAAGGACGGCGACGCCCTGTTCTTCGGGCATGGTCTGAACATCCATTTCGGCCTGATCAAGCCGGCAGACAACATCACCGTCGGCATGGTTGCCCCGAAGGGTCCGGGCCACCTGGTGCGTCGCACCTTCGCCGACGGCAAGGGTGTGCCGTGCCTGATCGCCGTGGAGCAGGATCCGCAGGGCAACGGCCGTGAGCTTGCGCTGTCCTACGCTGCCGCAATCGGTGGCGCACGCGCTGGCGTTATCCCGACCACCTTCGAGGCCGAGACTGTCACCGACCTGTTCGGTGAGCAGGCAGTGCTCTGTGGTGGCCTCGAGGACCTGATCATGACCGGCTTCGACGTCTTGGTCGAGGCTGGCTACGAGCCGGAGATGGCGTATTTCGAGTGCCTCCACGAGATGAAGCTGATCGTCGACCTGATCTACGAAGGCGGCATTGCCAACATGAACTACTCCGTGTCTGACACGGCAGAGTTTGGCGGTTACCTCTCTGGTCCGCGTGTCATCGACGCCTCGGCGAAGGATCGTATGCGCGACATCCTGAAGGATATCCAGGACGGCACCTTTACCAAGCGCCTCGTCGCCAACGTTGAGGGTGGCAACAAGGAGCTCGAGGGTCTGCGCGACAAGGTTGCACAGCACCCGATTGAGAAGACCGGTGCAGAGCTTCGCGACATGATGAGCTGGGTGAAGAACCCGCTTACCGACACTGCCCGCTAATTCGGCAGGTAAACGTAGCCCTCGGATCAATGTGATTCGAGGGCTTTGTCGTGCTTCTCCCGCACAAGCCCGCACGGCAGAGCAAACCCCGCGCCCGGAGAGTGGGTGCGGGGTAGTCGGATCGCGCCGAATAATTAGTTGGTGGCCGGTGCGTCAGCCGGAGCCTCCTCCTGGGCGCCTTCCGGTGCGATGGAGTCGATGACCTCCTCGACGACGTTTGTCGTCTCGGTCGCGGTAGCGTCGGCCTCGTTGGCGTCAGTGTTGGCGTCCCCAGCGGCGTCCTCGGCCGGTGCGGTTTCGGTAACGGTGCCGTCTTCGACCGTGGTGGTCTCGTTAACAACCTCGGTGGCTGCAGTCGTGGTGGAGGTGTCTACGGTGGCGTCGCCCTCGGTGTCGTCGCCGGTAAACAGGTTCCACAGCAAGGCCAAAAGCAGGAGTGCTGCCAGAATGCCCAGGAGCCACTTCCACCATCCGCCGCCACCGTTATCGTCGTCAGTCACTGCAGTGGAGCCAGCAGCCGGACGCGCCGGTGCGGTGGTCGAAGCCTCAGGGGTAGTGCGCTCGACGCGAACATCCTCGGTCGGGTCGTTCGGGTTTTGATTCGGGTTCGGGGTAGTCATTTGCTAATTCCTTTCGTTATTACTTATCCGCGCCGCTCGGGGCGGATTCATGGTGAACCGCCCGTGACGTGCTCGGATATGCGAACGGTCGCCCACTGTAACAAAGTATGACGATTTGGCTCGGCAGGATTTCGCCCCGGGGAGGCGCGAAGGATTCGTTTCTCCTCGTGAGCGCTGCGGAAAGCATCCCGGCAGCGATTTTCAATAAATTGTCATTAACGTGTTGGTGTTCCTATGGTTGTCGTTATGCACAACCATTCAGATCACGCTCATCATGATCATGCTCATGGCGCACGTGTTGACGCGCCGACGAAGGCGATCGGCGCTGCACTTGCCGTTACCGCAACGGTCTTTGTTGCGGAGTTGGTCGGAGGTGTGATTTCGGGATCGGTCGCGCTGCTTGCGGATGCGATGCACATGTTGTCGGACGCGGCCGGGCTGATCATTGCGATGGCGGCGGTGCTCGTCGGTAAGCGTGCAGCCACGTCATACGCGACCTACGGCTACCGCCGTGTCGAGGTGCTCGCGGCGATGATTAATGCCGCGACAGTGCTGGCAGTCTCCGTCTGGATTGCAATCGAGGCCTTGCGCAGGCTGCGGGATCCAGCCCCGATTGATACGGGTCCGATGATGATCATCGCCGCGATCGGCCTTGCGGCGAACGCGTTGTCGGCGTGGATTTTGTACTCCCAGCAAAAGGAGTCGATCAACGTACGCGGTGCATACCTCCACGTGTTGGTGGATATGTTCGGGTCTATCGCCGTGCTGGGGGCCGGCGCAATTGTCGCGTTGACCGGCTTTACTGCGGCTGACCCCATTGCGTCGTTGCTGATCGCGAGCCTGATTGTTCCTCGTGCGTGGAAACTCATGGCGGAGTCGGTGGGTGTGATGCTGGAGCGTGTGCCCGAAGGGTTTGACGCCGAGGAAGTCGAGGCTGAGTTACGTGCACTGCCTGGGGTGAGGGATTTGCATGACCTGCACTTGTGGTCGCTTGACGGGGTGTCGGTGATTGCAACGGTTCACATTGTGGCGGCGGAAGGAGAAGACCGCGATCAGTTGCTGGATCGGGTTCAGGCGGAGTTGCACCGGCTGGGTGTGGAGCATGCGACAGTGCAAATTGAGCTGCCAGAGCACATCGAGCACGAGACGGTGTGCTGATTCTGTCCTACGCTAAGGCATATGGGCTTTACTACGCCGAGCTATTCGCTCAAGGATCTATTTTCCCGCGCTGAGCGCGGCGAGCTGCAGCTGCCTGATTTTCAGCGCTCATACCTGTGGGACGTGGATCGGGTGCGCACGTTGGTCACCTCCGTGCTGCGTGGCTACCCGGTCGGTTCTTTCCTCGCGCTCGATACTCGCAACGCGGAGCAGCGTTTTAAACCACGCCCGCTTGAGGGGGTGAATGTTGCTGGAGTGGAACCGGGCCTGTTGCTTCTCGACGGCCAACAGCGCCTCACGTCGCTCTTTCACGCATTTAAGGGTGATGGGGAGGTGAGCACGGTGGACTATCTTGGGCGACCGATTTCCCGGAAGTTCATGGTGGACGTACGAGCGGCGGTGGCACACACGCCGATGCCGGTGGAAGCCGTGTTTGCTGTCGATGGGGAAGGGAATGTCCGATCCCACTTTGGGCCGGACATTCCAGGTGGCATCCGAAATCGCGATGACATGATCGAGCACGCTGTGATGCCGGTTTCGATGTTGCTCTGGAAAGAGGGCAACGATCTCCTCGTCGATATGGCGGCACATGCACAACACGACGAGGTGCGTACTGCCGTGAAGCGATTTATCAATGCGGTGATGCGTGAGCTGCCTGCGTACGACATTCCAATGATCCGCCTGGACCGCGATACTGCACAAGAGGGAGTGGGGCAGATCTTTGCGTTTGCTAACTCGGCAGGTGTGCAGATGGATGTGTTCGAGCTCCTTACCGCGACATATGCAACCCAAGACCCGACGTTCGACTTGGCTAGCCACTGGGAAGAACTCGCAGCCCAGTTTGATTGCTATGACGTGCTCAAGGGCATCGGCCGTGTGGAATTCCTGCGTGCACTGTCACTGTTGCTGACCAGTCGGCAGGGGCCTGCTTTGGGCCACCGTGGTGACATCCTCAACATCACGATCGAGGATTACCGTGCACATGCCGATGAGATGACCCGCGGGTTCGTTGCGGTCGCCCAGTTCCTGCAGGAGCGACGTATCGTCGCTGCGGATCAAGTCCCTTACCCTGCGCAACTCATCCCGCTCGCGGTTATGCTTGCGCGCCTGGCCGAACGTCCCGAACTTGCAGGAAAGAAGGAAGTCGGTGACAGGCTCAACCGTTGGTTCTGGTGCGGCGTGTTCGGTGAGCTTTATGCCGCGCACGCGCCGACAATCCGCATCGGCGTAGACGTCTCTGAAGTCATCCCGTGGGTCTGCGGAGAGACCGACGCCGAGCCACGTACGGTCGCCGATGCACGTTTCCACGAATCCCGTCTCTATACCGCAACCGCGGACAGTGGGATCTACCGTGGGCTGTATTCGTTACTGATGGCACGCGGCGCGCGTGACTGGCGCACTGGAGAGCACTTCGACAAATCCACAGTGGCCGAACTGAAACCTCGCTTCGGCCAGATCTTCCCGTGGGAGTACCTGCGCGAATTCGGTGTCGACGAGCAGCTGGCCGACAGCGTGCTCAACCGCACGCCGATGGGCCGTCGTACCGAGGTCGTCATTGAGCAAAACGAGCCGAAACGCTACCTGCCCAGGCTGCAGTCCAAGTCGCTGCTTGACGACGATGACTTTGACGCCCTGCTCGAAAGCCACGAAGTCGACCCAGAAGCACTGCTGACATCTAACTGGGAGCGATTTATCGCTGATCGTCGTGAACGGTTCATCGGCATGATTGAATACGCGATGGATCGCAACGTTCTCAGCGACGAAGGATTGCGCGACGACGCAGAATAGGAACAGCACAGGGGAGAGACACGAAGGAGGACCGGTGAAGTATTTCGGGTACGCATCGCTTGCCGTGCTATCGGCGGGCGTACTGCTCGCCGCATGCACTCCGGATGTCCAACTTGGCCCTTACGATCGCGCCCGTAGCGTCAACGTCGCAGGGCATGTCTCCAAAACGTTTGAGCCTCACCCGGTGGTGCTCGACGACCCACTTGGCATGGAAACCGCGAAGTTGTTCTTCCCGCGCTCCGAAACGCTCGTGCTTTCCGACGACACCCCGGAGGCGCAACTTCGCGCAGCCTCCATCGCAGTGACCGCACATGCCCCGATGATGGTCTACGACGGAGCACGCCACGCCGAATACGTCTCCATGATCGCCGACATGCACACGGTGACCGTCTTAACTGTCGGTGATGTCGCTATGGCTCCCGCATCTGGTGCAGTACGTATCCGACGCGACCCCGGCGGGATGCGCGCGCTCGGCGAGATGACTTCGCTGCGCTTCGTTGAACGCACTATCGATGACCCTGCTGACAGTGCCCGCGCAGTCGCCGAACTCAACGGTAACGATCCCACTTGGCTACGTGCTACCTGGGCAGATCCCGTGGCTAAACCCGGCGCCCAAGCGCAACCGTTTCCCGTCCAATCGCGCCGGGATGCGCATATGTCGCCGAAGGTGGTGGCCACGTGGCAGTCGTCGATACCCGCGATTGCGAATGCGAGGAGTTACGGTGCCGCGGTGGAGATCGTGCCGCTGCCGGATCCGCGGAAAGCGGAAGCGACGTTGTTCGCCATGGCGGGGCTTTCTGATAAGTCGCTTATTGCGCTGGGGGCGCAATTCGGCTCGAGTGAGGAGTTGGCGTTTCGTATCCGTCAGTCGGAGCGGAATCGTTAAACCCAAGCGCTAAGGAGTGCTAATGTGGGCGCCAGAGTCTACACAGTGAGAAAGGTGTCCCAGAATATGAAAATCGCGGTGATTGCTGGCGACGGTATCGGCCAAGAAGTTATGGCGGAGGGGCTCAAGGTCCTCAATGCTGTGCGCGATGACGTCGAGACCACCGAATATGACCTCGGAGCGCGCCGCTACCTGCGCAACGGCGAGCTGCTGACGGACGAGGACTTGGAAAGCCTCGCCGAACACGATGCGATTCTGCTCGGCGCGATCGGCGACCCGGCGCGCGTGCCTGCGGGTGTGCTCGAGCGCGGCCTGCTGCTGCCGCTGCGTTTCAAGTTGGACCATTACGTTAATCTGCGGCCGTCGAAGCTCTACCCATCGTCGACGAGCCCGCTCGCAAACCCTGGTGAGATCGACTTTGTTGTGGTCCGTGAAGGTACCGAGGGGCTCTATGCTGGTAACGGCGGTACCTTGCGTCAGGGCACCCCGCACGAAGTTGCTTCCGAGGTTTCTCAGAACACGTATTTCGGCGCTGAGCGTGTTGCTCGGTACGCGTTTGAGTTGGCAATGACGCGCCGCAAGAAGGTCACGCTCGTGCACAAGACCAACGTGCTGGTCAACGCAGGTGGCTTGTGGCAGCGCGTGGTCGACGAGTTGTCGCAGGAGTTCCCGGAGGTCGAGGTGGACTACAACCACATCGATGCTGCAACGATTTACATGGTGCAGGACCCGTCGCGCTACGACGTGATTGTCACCGACAACCTTTTCGGCGACATCCTGACTGACCTGGCAGGTGCGGTTGCGGGCGGTGTGGGGCTGGCGTGCTCCGGCAACATCAATGCTGCACGTGAGTTCCCATCCATGTTCGAACCGGTGCACGGCTCTGCACCGGATATCGCGGGCCAGGGGATTGCTGATCCCACGGCAATGATTCTGTCTGTGGCGATGATGCTGCGCTTCCTTGGCGACGACACCAACGCCGCCCGCATCGAAGAAGCAGTCGAGCGCGACGTGACCCAACGTGGAGACACGCCGGTGCGTACCACCGAGGTAGGTGAGCGCATCGTCGACGCCCTCGCGTAGGGTCGAGCGCATGGTTTCTTCCCGGAAGATCACACGTGCGTCCCTTGCCATTTTCTGTGTTTCTGCGCTTGCCCTGACTGGCTGCGGCGCAGGCGACGGAGGACTCGGTGGGGGCTCTCAGTCCGATGCTGGCGCCAAGAACGCCCTTGCCACCGATGGTGACGAGGTGGTTCAGGACGCCGACGGCACGGGTGTGGAAGTCTCGCAGCGCTTCTTCGAGTCGTCGGACACGGTGGTGGTCTCCGCGAAGGATCGCGATCAGCAGCTTCGGGCTGCCGCGATTGCAGTGGAACTAGGTGCGCCGCTTCTGGTGCGCCTCGATGGCACCGACGCCGCGATTGATGCTGAGGTTGAACGCCTTGGCGCGTCCCGGGTAATTGAGGTTCCGGGCGATGACGACGCGGTAGCAGCGACTGAACCGGTCGTAGCCGAGCGTGCCGAAGAAGATGTGGCGGCGATTGCGGCACTCGAGGCAAAGAACCCGCGTGGCTTGCAGATGCCGCCAGTGTTTGCCACGGCGGTCTCCTCGCGTGCGTCGGTGGCCACAGCTCGCGCAGCAGGTGCGGATGTGCAGGTGTTGGCGGCTGCGGACCCGCGGGCGTCGTCGCAAAGCATGCGCGATGTTATGGAACAGGACGTGCTCGCGCTTGGCCGCCAGTGGGGCTCGAACGAGAACTTCCGTGCGCGTGCAGCACTCGCCGCCAATGGTGAACTGCCTGGTGGCGGCGGACTGGTGTTCCCAGGCCGGCGCATGATTGCGCTCTACGGCCATCCGTACGGCCCAGAGCTCGGAGTGATGGGGGAGCAGGACCCTGCCGCAGCAGTTGAACTGGCGAAGCAATACGCCTCCTGGTACGAGCCGCTGGAGGATCAGCCGATCATTCCTGCCTTCGAGGTCATTGCGTCGGTGGCATCGGAATTCCCGGGCGATGACGGTAACTACTCCAACGAGACGCCGATGGAAGATATCGCCCCGTATGTGGATGCCATCGTGGACGCAGGTGGTTACGCCGTAA
The DNA here is from genome assembly GCF_001815635.1 of Corynebacterium sp. HMSC075D04. Lineage (NCBI taxonomy): Bacteria > Bacillati > Actinomycetota > Actinomycetes > Mycobacteriales > Corynebacteriaceae > Corynebacterium > Corynebacterium sp. HMSC075D04. The sequence goes on along the minus strand of NZ_KV821352.1, from coordinate 88,792 downwards.
TCGACCTGCAGCCGGGCCAAGGCAACTTCTTGGAGCAGGCGAAGATCTACGAGGAGCTGCTCAAGCGACCGAACGTTGGTTTGGCACTTGATGCGGAATGGAAGCTAAACCCTGGTGAGCAGCCGCTTTCGCGTATCGGTAGCGCAACCGCAGCCGAAATCAATGAGGTCGCCGACTGGCTTGCAGCGCTTGTCCGCGACAACAACCTGCCACAGAAGGCATTGATTCTGCACCAGTTCCAGGTTGGAATGTACCCGGACCGCGAAAACATTGTCACCGGGCAGCCGGAACTGGCATGGATCCTTCACGCGGACGGTCATGGGCTGCCGGAGCAGAAGTTCGACACGTGGAACATCCTGCGTCAGGGGTTGGACCCGAATTACTTCATGGCGTGGAAGAACTTTATCGACGAGGATTCTCCCATGTTTACTCCGGAGCAGACCTATGCCGACGTGAATCCTCGCCCGTGGTTTGTGAGCTACCAGTAGTTTTCCAAAAATTCGCCGTGTGGGGGTCGTGCTCACGCTAGGCTTCGGGCATGAGCGTGGAATTGGACGAGGTCTACGGCTTCCTGGCCCAGCACGAGCCGTTTTCAAGCCTCCCTGAAGAGAAGATCCGGGCCCTGCCCGCACAGATGGGGATCACCTATGTGCGCCGCGGTCAAGTCGTTGTGGATCTCGGCCAGCCCAACGACACGCTGTACATCATTCGCTCGGGTGCGATTGACATCGTCAGCGATGACAACTTGCTGCTGGACCGTCGCGATACAGGCCTGAACTTCGGCTACTCCACGCTGGTAGGTCCGCGTGAATCGCAGTATGTGATGGAAGCGGTGGAAGACAGCGTGTTGCTCATGCTGCCGCGCGAGGTGTTCACAGGCCTGCTCGATGCGCATCCTGAGCTGCACAGGTTCTTTGAATCGGCGTCTCGTCGTCTCAAAGTGGCAGCGGAAGAGGTGCGTGATGGGGGGACGGCGAGTGTGCTGCGTACGCCCATTGCGCATATTGTCGACGGCCGCCCTGCCGTCACCTGTGACGCAACTGCACCAATCGCGCACGCTGCCGGTGTGATGAACGAGCACGATGCGAGTTGCCTCGTCGTCGTCGGAGGTGAGCAGATCGGCATCCTCACAGACAAGGACATGCGTTCTCGCGTTGTCGCAGCGCAAGTGGACCCGTCACGGCCTATTGCACATGTGATGTCCTCACCAGTGCGCACCATCCCGGAAACAGCGTTGGTGTTCGAGGCGATGCTCGCGATGAGCGAGTTGGGGATCCACCACCTGCCGGTTGAAGGCGCCGGAGGTGTGTGCGGTGTGCTGACCTCATTCGACATCATGCGCCTGCTGCAAGCAGACCCGATCTACTTGGCAGCAGATGTGCAGCAGAGTACGTACGAGGAGCTCGAGGGAGCCTACGATGCCGCGGCAAACGTGGCTGTGCGGTTCTTTGAGCGAGGCGCGTCCGCTGCTGAGACACAGCGCCTGCTGACATCGATTGCGGATTCCATCGCTCGCCGTCTAGGCGAGCTAGCGGAGGAGAAGCTGGGGCCAGCACCGGTGCCGTACGCCTTTGTCGCGGTAGGCAGTCAGGCTCGCGCGGAGATGGGGCCAGCCTCCGACCAAGACAACGCGTTGGTCCTCGCGGACAGTTACGACGAAGAAACCCATGGGGAGTACTTCGCCGCGCTGACACAGTTTGTCTGCGAAGGTCTCGCGCATGCAGGTCAGGCGTTATGCCCGGGGGAGATGATGGCGTCGAACCCAAAGTGGCGCATGACGCAGTCGCAGTGGTCGCGCATGTTCCACACTTGGGTCACTGCACCTGATCCGAACGCGTTGCTGCACGCGCAGGTATTTTTCGATTTCCGCGCGATCTTCGGCTCAGGCGAGGGGTGGCGCTCGCTGGCTGATGAGGTGCATGAGGCGGCGTTGTCGTCGGCGCGCGGGTCGCGCCGTCTACATACACACTTGGCAGCTCTGGCTACGTTCCGAGAGCCTCCAGTGGGCTTTTTCCGTGGCTTCGTGCTTGAGCGCGACGGCGAGTATGCGAACACGCTAGACATCAAACGCGGTGGTACTGCCGCTGTGGTGCAGATGGCTCGGTTGTACTCCATCGTGGCCGGTGTCAGTGCGGTGGATACGCCTACACGCCTGCGTGCCTCTGCCGGCGAGGCGGTATCGACGAAGGGAGCGTCGGATCTGGCAGACGCTTACGAGTACCTTTCGGACCTTGTCATGAAACACCAGTCGCAGCAGGTGCGCGCCGGGGAGGAGCCGAACTACCGCATTGATCCGAAGCAGTTGCAATCCCTGGATCGGGCCGCGTTGCGCGATGCGTTCGGTGTGATCAAGTCGCTGCAGAACGCGCTGGCGTCGAAGTACCCGACGCGGGCGGTGTGAGATGTTCTTTCGACCGAAAGCGCGGGTGCTTAACGACGACGCCCTGCTGGCCGTCGACGTCGAAACCACCGGACTCAAGCCGGAGAAGCATGAGATGGTCTCCATCGGTTGGGTTCCCGTCGACGGCCGTGTGATCGATCTATCACAGGCACAGTACTTCGTTCTCGCAGGTGCCCAAGTTGGCGATACTGTGACGCTTCACGGGGTGACTGACGATGATATTGCGAACAAAGGCGTCGTCGCTGCCGAAGTACTCGACGCGTTTGATCGTGCCCTTGAAGGACGCAAGTTGTTGGCCCATTTTGCGCAGATGGAGCTAGGTTTCGTCGCAAAGCTGCAAAAAGATGTCAAGGGCAAGCGATGGGGCCTGCGCGAGAGCGAGGTAGTGGATACCTTCGCGATGGAGCGGCGACACATGGAGCGCATGGGTACGTATCCGCGCGGCGAGGACCTCAGGCTTGCGCGCGTGCGACAGCGCTACAATTTGCCCGACTACGCGAACCACAACGCGCTTACCGACGCGATCGCGTGCGCGGAGTTGTACCTGGCGCTGAGCGCGCAGTAGACGTCAGTGAATCCCAAATGCGCCACAATGACAGTGGGGTTGTATGCTCGATCACATGCGTTTTGGACGAATTGCAACACCTGAAGGAATGACGTTCGCCGTTATCGACGATGCGGGAACGACCGCAAAGGCGATCAAGGGCACGCCGTTTAGTGCGCCGGAGTACACCGGCAAAGAATACGACCTTGACCAGGTGAGGTTGCTTGCACCGACGCTACCGTCGAAGATCGTCGCTGTGGGACGCAACTACGCGGACCACGTAGCTGAGGTGTTCAAGCAATCCGCCGAGCACCTGCCGCCGACAATCTTTATCAAGCCGTCGACCGCCGTGATTGGCCCTGGTGCCGCTATTAAGATCCCGGAGTTCGCCACAGGCGTCGAGTTTGAGGGCGAGCTGGCGCTCGTCGTTGGCGTTCCATGCAAAAACGTCAAGGCTGAGGACTGGAAGTCTGTGATCCGTGGCGTGACCATCATCAACGATGTCTCCTCGCGTGACCTCCAGTTCGCGGACGGTCAGTGGGCGCGCGCCAAGGGCATGGACACCTTCGGTCCGCTCGGTCCTTGGATTGAGACGGACCTGGATAAGTTCGACTTTGCCAACCTGCCGATCAAGGCGCACCACACCCACGACGGTAAAACGGAGACCAAGCAGGACTCCAACTCGAACCAGATGATCAAGTCGGTTGGAGAGATGGTGGAGTGGGTCTCCCAGTCCTTTACTCTGCTGCCGGGCGATGTCATTGCAACCGGTTCGCCGGCGGGTACCGCAGAGATGGTTCCGGGCGACTACATCGAGGTTGAGATCCCAGGTATCGGCAAACTGGGCAACCCCGTCGAGCGCGCCTAGAACGCAGGCTCGCTTTTGGGCCGTGTTTACAGGCCCAGCGCGCGCATGATCGTGCGCAGTTTGGCTGAAGTCTCGTCGAGTTCGGCCTGTGGGTCGGAGTCTGCGGTGAGCCCGCCACCGGCCCAGGCGCGGGCGTGTGTGCCGTCGCCGTTGACCTCCGCACAACGGATGGCAACCATGTATTCGCCATCACCTGCGGCATCGGTATATCCGACCGCGCCGGCGTAGAAACCGCGATCCGATTCGGCGGTGGTAATCAGGGCTTCTGCGGCGGCGGGTGGGGTGCCGCACACAGCAGGGGTGGGGTAGAGACGCATTGCCAGATCCAGCGCTGTTGGTGCCGGTTCCTTCAACGTGCCGCTAATCGGTGTGGCAAGGTGCCACATCTCGCTGGTCTTTTCTAGGATTGGGCGCTCTGAAATCTGCAGGTCAGAGCAAAGTGGCTCGAGGACCTCGCGGATGTGCTCGACAACGAAGCGGTGTTCGTCGAAATCCTTTTGCGACGACGCCAGTGCCTCCGCTGCGGCGCGGTCCGCCGCCGGATCGTGCGGTACACGTGCTGCCGAACCTGCAAGGGGATAGGAGGTCACCTTGTTGCCACGGCGGCGCACCAGGACTTCGGGGGAGGAGCCGACTAGGAAATGTCCCGTGCGGCCAGATGGGGTGAGGTCCGCGATGAAACCGTCGTGCGTGTAGGACAGATCGATCAGCCTGGCCGCGACGAGGCGTGGATCAACGGGCGGGTCGAAGGCGATGTCTACCGCACGGGCAAGCACAACCTTGTCCAACAGGGAGTTGCGGATAGTACCCACTGCGGCCTCAACGCGTCGAAGATGTTCCTCGGGGGAAGGGTCGACGTCGATAAGCGTTGCGTGAAGGCGAGAACCTGCGCCAATCCGGTAATACGGGTGCGGCTCTAGCGGGCCTGGCTCCCGAATGATGTGCTCTGGCACAGTGAGCGCCGCTGGGCAGTCCTGGTCAAAGGGGAGCGCACCTACAACCATTTCCACCTCGCCGCGCTCTAGCGCGTTGTTCGCTTCCCAGGCGTCGCTAAACGTGCGGGTGGCGCCTTGAGTGCGGACCGATCCTTCTGCGCGCGAAAGGAGAAAATCGGGCGCAGTGTCGGGGCGGCCGGATGGAGGGCCGGCAAGCGGGTTGACGGACATGGGCAAACACTCTAACCGGCTACGCTCGAAGACGCCTCGTCGGATCAGTTGCTTCGGATATACCCCAGGTTTATTGTTGCCTGTGTGAAAAATGGTAACAATGTGGCAGTTGGTGCGAAACGGGTTGGGCGGATCCGTAAAGCACTGGCAGGAAGCGTGGCAACGCTCATGATCGCCGCTGGGGTGGTCACTCCTGTCCCTGCACAGGCGCAAGACTTGTCTTCGCAGGCGAATCAGGCAGTTACAAACGCGGTCAACCAGGCAAATGCTGAGTGGAACAAGTTTGTCCAGATGGCCAACGACTCCCTGCCGCAAGGCTCATCGTTGCCGATCAACCCAGTTCCCGCCCCGCAAATTCCCGCGCCGAATCTCCCCGGTGCGTGGGCGCCCCAAGCGCCGGCGCCGGTGGCGAACGGGGCCAACGGCGAGGTCCGTGTAGCGGGACGAAGCTACCTCGTCTGGGTGCCGCGAGGGTACAACCCTGCACGTCCCACCCCGGTGATGGTGGGGTACTCCGCATATCAGGATTCCACGGAGAATTTTCGTAACTATTCACGCCTGCGTGAATCATCTGTCGGCCGCGACGCGATCATCGTTTACCCGCGCGCGATCGGAGCATCGTGGGAGGGATCCGCAACCGCAGCGACACGTCCAGGCCAAGACATCGCCTTTGTCCGCGCAATGATCAACGACGTCCAGCGCTACTACAACATCGATCGACGCCGGATCTACGCCACCGGCATGTCCACCGGTGGCGGCATGGCCGCAGTCTCCGCCTGCCACATGGCGGACTTGTTTGCTGGCGTTGCTGGCGTGTCCGGCGCGTACTACGCCCCGGTGAACCGTGGCTGCCAGAACCTGCCGGTCGCGTTCATGGCCATTCACGGCACCAACGACACACTCACCCCGTACCACGGCACTACTCGACGAGGCCAGCAAGTGCTGCCGGTGCCGGAGCTGTTTAAATCCTACGAGCGCCGCAACGGGTGCTTCGGGGGAGTCGATTCGCGCCCGGCAGGCAACAATGCGACTCGGGTGTCGTCGCGAAACTGCCGCAAGGGCGTGGAAGTGATCAAGGTGCATGGCTCGAACCACTTCTGGTGGTACTCGCCGTCTGCAGCAGACGAAATGTGGCGCTTCCTCATGCGCAACCCGAAGTAACGCGATATGTTGCTGGATCCTGGGCGGTGAGCGCCGGGGGTGGTTGGGCGTCGACAAGCGCAATGCATATGGCGCGCTACGATTGCCCCATGACTGAAAACCCCAATATGCGCGTTCGCTTTTGCCCGTCGCCGACCGGAACCCCACACGTGGGCATGGTCCGCACCGCCCTGTTCAACTGGGCGCAAGCCAAGCACTCCGGAGGCAAGTTCGTGTTCCGTATCGAGGACACGGATGCCGCCCGTGACTCCGAGGAGAGCTACCAGGCGATTATTGAGTCGCTCGAGTGGCTCGGCCTTGGCTGGGATGAAGGTATCAACGTCGGTGGCCCGCACGAGCCGTACCGTCAGTCGCAGCGCTCTGACATCTACGCCGATGTGCTGAACAAGCTCATCGAGGCCGGCGAGGTCTACCCGGCGTACTCCACCAACGAAGAGGTCCAGGAGCGTCACAAGGCCGCAGGCCGCGACCCGCAGCTGGGCTACGACAACTTTGACCGTGACCTCACTCAGGAACAGATCGATGCTTTTGAGGCCGAAGGCCGCAAGCCGGTCTGGCGCCTTCGCATGCCGGACCAGGATTGGACCTGGAACGACCTTGTGCGCGGTGAGGTCACCTTCAAGTCCGAAACCCAGCCAGACTACGTTGTCGCCCGCTCTAACGGTGCGCCGCTGTACACGCTGGTCAATCCTGTTGACGACGCGCTCATGGGTATTACCCACGTCCTGCGCGGTGAGGACCTGCTGTCCTCCACGCCACGTCAGCTCGCGCTTTACGAGGCGCTGAAGCGTATCGGTATTACGGATTTCACCCCCGAGTTCGGCCACCTGCCGTTCGTGATGGGCCAGGGCAACAAGAAGCTTTCCAAGCGTGACCCGGAATCCAACCTGTTTAACCACCGCGACAACGGCATCATCCCGGAGGGCATGATCAACTACCTCGCGCTGCTGGGCTGGTCGCTTTCTGCGGATCAGGACATCTTCTCTGTCGACGAGTTTGTCAAGGCCTTCGACGTCTCGGACGTGCTGGGTAACCCGGCCCGCTTCGACCAGAAGAAGCTTGAAGCAATCAACGCCGACCACATTCGCCTGCTTGAGCCGGAAGACTTCCGAAACCGCCTGCGCGAGTACTTCACCGAGTACACCGACTTCCCAGCGGATTACCCGGAAGACAAGTTCACCATGGCGGCGGATCTCGTGCAGACCCGTATCAAGGTGCTCTCCGATGCGTACGACCTGCTGAAGTTCCTTGTCATCGCGGACGATGACTTGGTGCTGGACGAGAAGAGTGCAAAGAAGAACCTCAAAGACACCGCCGTCGAGCCTTTGGATGCCGGTATTGCAGCGCTTGAGGCGATCGGTGAGGGGGAGTGGACCACCGAGAACATCGAAGCAGCGCTGAACAAGGCGCTGATCGAGGACCTCGAGCTCAAGCCGCGTGTCGCATTCGGCGCCCTGCGCGTGGGCACCACTGGTGCCGCGGTGTCCCCGCCGCTGTTCGAGTCCATGGACCTGCTTGGCCGTGAGTCCACGCTGAAGCGTCTCAAAGCTGCCCGCGCCGTTACGCCGTACCAGGCTGCAGAGTAGGAGCGCTACGGAGTAGGAACTACAACGCTGTTGTTTTCGTACGTTTAGGCCACCGCGTTTCTATGCGGTGGCCTGCGGATTTGGTACACATAGCGATTCATGGTTATAGTACTCCATGTTGTTCAGGCAGACAGCGCGGAACGGAAACGGAAAGCGCAGGTCAGAACTGAAAAACAATGGCCTATGGTGTAATTGGCAACACTACGGTTTCTGGTACCGTCATTCTAGGTTCGAGTCCTGGTAGGCCAGCTGCAGAGCAATTGCGTTCTGTGTCCTAATGCCCCGTTCGTCTAGCGGCCTAGGACGTCGCCCTCTCACGGCGGTAACACGGGTTCAAATCCCGTACGGGGTACAAGAAGAAAACCTCCGATCTGGTTCGCCAGGTCGGAGGTTTTCGCGTTCGAGTCTTCCCGGCAGGTACCTTGTGTCTATGTTGTGGTTGTTGCCGTCGTTTCTAAGTGGCAGAGCGCGTCAAACTGGCTCAAGCGTGATCGACGCGCTCAGCGTTCCAGTAGCGGCGTCTAGCTTGTTTTCCACGATTCCGTTGCTTGCGGTGCCGGCACTGTTTCTCACGACGCTCGGCGGGGGAGTATTCGGCTCGTCCATGTACGAAGGCTCCAGCGTCGGCGGCTCATCCGGAGGGTCCAGTTCGTACCAGCTGAGCGATACGTTCCCAGACCCGGACGCGCGTCCGGCCGAGTTGAAGTCCCTAACGCACATCGAAAACGACGTCTACGAGGTCGTCGTCTATTCGCACGCCATGGGCAAAGAAGTGAAAAACGAGGTGATTCTTCCCGGCGGTCCTGACAACGACACCCCGCGCCCGACCTTCTACCTTCTTATGGGGGCCGACGGTGCCGCGAACGGATGGTCGTGGCGTAATTCTTCGGACTACCAGGAGTTTTTCCAGGACAAGTTGGTCAACGTGGTTACACCGATTGGGTCGGTGTCCTCGATGCAGGCTGACTGGTATCGCGAAGATAAAGCAACAGGGCGAAACAAGTGGCTGACATACCTGACCAAAGAGCTGCCGCCGCTTATCGACGAGCACTTCCACGGCACCGGCCACGACGCCATCGCCGGCATTTCCATGTCCGGAGGGCCCGCGCTGAACATCGCGTCCATCGCGCCGGAGCGCTTTGCCGCCGCGGCCTCCTACTCGGGGTGCCCGGCCACAACCGGGATGCTGGGGGACACCTACGTGCGTGAAGCGCTGAAGATGAATGGCGCTGATCCGAAGAAGATGTGGGGCATGTCGAGCGACCCGGCCTGGCGGGCGCATTCGCCGGTGTTGAACCTGGATGCATTGCGGGACACTGCGCTGTTTATCGCCGCTGCCCAGGGGGTACCTGGCGCGATCGATGCGTCGAAGACATCATCGGAGCGCATTGGCCCGCCTGTGACCATTGAGGCGGCATCCTATGCGTGCTCTGCCTATTTCGCCGACAAAGCCAAGCGGGCAGGCTTGGATGTGGAGTGGTACCCACAGGTGGAGGGCACACATAGTTGGGGGCTTTTTGAAAAGTCCATGCGTGAGAGCTGGCGCGTTATCGGTCCGGCGTTGAATGTGGAGCCGTTTGAGCGCGAAACACCGGTGACAAAGTCGCCGCTGCCAAGCGAAGCGCCACAACCTTTGGGGCAGCGCGGCTCGTCAGGCTCGTCAGGCTCGTCAGAATCGTCAGGGTCGAGTTCGTGACAGCTGTTGGGCTACAGTTTGGCGTGTGAAACCAATGATTCGTCGCGGTGTGGCCCTGTGTGCAGCCACTACGTCAGTGAGCTTGCTCGTCGCCACGCCAGCACCGGCGGTGGAATCACGTGAGAGCCTTGGGCTCGTCGAAAAGCAAGAAGCACCTGGATGGACGGGATCATCGCTGATCAACGGCTTCCGTCAGATTGGGCCGGATACTCCGCCGCTAGCAATACCGATCATCCTGATCGGCGCGATGATGAGCGGTATTTTCGGCCACCTGCTGTTCGGACGCTTTGTGTTCGAGGGCAGCTCCCGGGCGGCACAGTCACTTGGCTCGAGCACGGTGGTGGACCAAACGTTCCCGGATCCGGACGCGCCGCCTGCGCAGTTCCGCAAACTGGAGCACTTGCAGGACAACGTGTGGGTGCTCACGGTCTACTCGCCATCGATGCGCCGCGAGATTGAAAACGAAATCATCTTGCCGGAAGGCGGGCCTGAGAACACCGATCCGCGCCCGACGTTCTACCTTCTGGGCGGCGCAGGTGGTGGAATGGTGACCCCGTGGTGGAAAGATGGTCGCGCTTCTGAGTTCTTCGCAGACAAGCACATCAATGTGGTCACTCCGCGCGGCTCTATCGGCTCGCAGCAGGCCGACTGGGCTGGAACGCACGACAAGCACGGCAGTTACAAGTGGACGACGTATCTGACCAAGGAGCTGCCGCCGCTTATCGACGAGCACTTCCACG
>NZ_KV821352.1:0-78530 GCF_001815635.1 Corynebacterium sp. HMSC075D04 | reverse complement strand
CCGCTTATCGACGAGCACTTCCACGGCACCGGCCGCGACGCCATCGCAGGCCTTTCGATGTCCGGTGGGCCAGCCCTGCACATCGCCACCTTGGAAGACAGGTTTGTCGCTGCGGGAACATATTCCTCCTGCCCGTCGACAACTGGGCTTGTCGGACAGGCCTTCGCCAGCGGCACCGTGCGCATTAATAAGGGCGACCCAGCACAGATGTGGGGCAGCTCCTGGGATCCGGCGTGGGCCGCCCACTCGCCCGTGCGCAATGTTCAGGGGCTCAAGGGGAAGAAGATTTTTCTGTCGGCCTCACGTGGTTTGCCGTCGGAGCTTGACGTTGAGGTCGTCGATTCGCCCGAGCCACTTCTTGTGCCTGATGAGCAACTCGCGTATGCGTGTTCGCTGCACTTCATCGCAGAGGCACGACGCAATGGCATCGACCCGGATTGGTACGAGTTCAAGGAAGGGACGCACAACTTCGGCTTGTTCCGACGTGAGTTAGTGGCAAGTTGGGACACGCTCGGACCAGCGCTTGGTGTGGAGTAGTTTTTAGCGTCTGACGTGCTGATTTGTTGATATTGGGAAGTTTCCTTTATTGTTAGCAAGTCGCAAAAAGCGAGCGCGCCCCGTTCGTCTAGCGGCCTAGGACGTCGCCCTCTCACGGCGGTAACACGGGTTCAAATCCCGTACGGGGTACAAGGAGAAAACCTCCGATCCGGATTCCGGGTCGGAGGTTTTCGCATTGGTAGCGTAGGTTCAGTGACTTCCCTTAGTTTCTTCGAACTCGACGTGTTCTCAACCGGTGCCTACACGGGAAACCCTCTCGCGGTGATCTGCGGGGCGGACCATCTGACCACTGAGCAGATGCAGCGGATCGCAGCTTGGACGAACTTCTCGGAGACGACGTTTCTGCTCGAACCTACTAACGACGAGGCCGACTACCGGGTCCGAATCTTCACCCCAACCGAGGAATACGCCTTCGCAGGGCACCCGACCTTGGGCACGGCGCGTGCGTGGCTGGAGTTGGGTAACACGCCGAAGGCCTCAGACGGCGTCGTCCAAGAGTGCGGTGTTGGCAATGTGCAGGTGCGTATCAGCGACTCGATGCTCGCGTTCGCAACCCCACCGCTGAAGAATTCTGCACCTCTTACGGCATGCGAACGTGCAGAGATCTGCGACGTGTTCGGGGTGGGGGAGAGTTCGCTCGTTGACGCCGCGTGGGGCGACAACGGGCCGGGCTGGCGGTTGGCACTGCTGGATAGCGTAGAAACCCTTCTCGCGTTACAACGACCGGCATCGAGCGATCTCAAGGTTGCATTTGCCGCACTCACGGGTGGGACGGATCCGGCGTATGTGTTACGCGCTTTTACTCCGACGTTTGAAGACCCGGTGACGGGTAGCGCGAACGGTGCGATGGCGCAGTGGCTGCGATCGCGCGGGGACGTGCCGGCAACTTACTCGGTCTCCCAAGGTACTGCGCTCGGCCGGGACGGCCGTGTGACCATCAGTGACGACGGCTCTGACATCTGGGTTGGTGGAGCGGTGACGGTACGGGTGCGGGGACAGATTGTCGTCGATTAGCAGCAGTGTTCGAATGTTCCGTCTTTCGTGTCGGCGGCATCTTTACAGTGGGACGTGTTTCCCGACAGAAAGGAGCCGTACATGGCAGAACACATTCCGGTTGTATCACCGCGAATCATTCGGGCTATCAACGTCGCCGCATTTGCGCACCGCAATGACGTGCGCAAAGGCACCGACATTCCCTACGTATCGCACGTGTTTGGCGTGATGCACTTCGTTTCTCAAGTCACCGACGACGAGGACGTTCTCATCGGTGCACTATTCCACGACATTTTCGAAGATGTCCCCGAGGAATACAGCGCAGAGCAGATGGCTGCGGATTTCGGCGAACGCGTCGTCGAGCTCGTCCGAGGCGTGACCAAAGAGGACAGCATCGGCAGCTGGCAGGGGCGCGCCGACGCATACCTTGCGCATCTTCGCGAAGCCGAGGAAGGCAGTGTTTTCATCGCAGCGGCAGACAAACTGCACAACCTGCTCTCCATTCATGCCGACCTCGACACAATCGGGGATGACCTCTGGGGACGCTTCAATTCGCCTGTAGAGCGGCAGGTGTGGTGGTACCGCTCAGTGTGCGATGTGGTTCAGGAACGCTTGCCGGGCAATCAGTTAGGTGCGGAGCTTCGTCGCCAAGTCGAGCGATTGGAAGCCCGCACCGCCTAAGGTGGGGCACATGTCCGGCGTACCTTTTGGCGAATGCGACGCGCGTCGCGGCATACGCCGTGCCGATTTCGAGTGGGCAGCAGCAACGCTCGACGAGTACTCCGCAAAGGGGCGTAGGAAATGAAAGTTGCCATCATCGGAGCAGGCCCCCGTGGGCTGTGGGCTGCAGAAGAGCTCATTGATCGTGCGGGGCAGCGTGGAGCAGCCATCGAACTTACGGTGTTTAACGAGACACCGATGGAAGAAATTTCAGCACCAGGAGCGTTTGGTGCCTCGGTTCCGGAGCAGTGGATCCTCAACGCCCCAAAATCCATTGTGGAGACCCACCTGGGGCCCTTAGATCCAAACGACGAGTTAGAAGGGCAGTTCCCTCCACGACGACGCGTAGGCGAGCACTTGGATGCTTCGTGGGAAGCCTTGCGGACGAACTTGCCAGCAAAGTGCACGCTTGATTTCCGCATCACTCGAGTACAGGACGTAACCCCTGTGGGAAATGGCGTTGAAGTGGACGGCGAGCAGTTCGACGAAGTACTCATGGTGACAGGGCACGCGCATGATTGGCCAGGCTCGCTTGCTCATCAGGATCTCGGGGATCTTCGTGTAATCGCCCCGGCGTATCCGGCAAGCAATCTGGATTCGGTCACATCCGATGACATCGCGCTCGTGCGCGGAGCAGCGCTGACCTTTATCGATGTCGTGCGCTACGCAAAGGCGAAAGTGTTTTACCCAGTGACCCGATCGGGCCGTTTTATGGAGGTCAAGGCCTACCTCGACGAGGAGCAATCGCGCCAGGCCCAACCCGTTATTGCGGAAGCTGACCGGGCGATTCTGCAGTGCCAGTCGCTTGAAGAGCTCAAGGAAATTCTGACGGAGTCAGCAGAAGCCATCCTCGCGATCGTCGGTGGCGAAGGTGCGCGTGAGGATATTCAAGCGGTGATCAACGGTGAGGACTTCACAGGGGATCCAGTGACGGAACTTCGCACATCGGTCGCTGCTGCAAAAGGGGAGAGACGATGGACGTCGGCGCTTGCTGTGGCGCTGGCGTTTCGCGACACCGAGGATGCGCTCATCCAGCGCGCGTCCTTCGGCGGCCGAGAATCGCTTGGCGGCTCCGAGTTCGACGATTTCATGAGCACACTCGGGCGCGTTGCTACCGGCCCACCTGTTGAATCGGCGGTGGAGATGCTCGCGCTTATCGACGACAACCGGATCCGCACCGACGTCTTCAACCGTGGCGAAGACGATTTGACCGAAGTGGCCAAGGAGGTCGGCGCAACAGCCGTGATTGACGCCGTGAACGCACCTGCCGGAGTCGTCGACGGGACTCTCATTGGGGATCTCGTCGAGCATGGTGTCGGGATGCGTTATGCAGACACTAGCGCCCTGCACATCCACCCAGACGGCACATTGGTGGGGCAGAAGCACCTTGCTGCTGCAGGGCGGATGAACGAGGGGTTGGTCCTCGGCCACGACACGCTGCGCCGAGATAAACAGAACATTATCTATCGGTGGGCTGAGCGTGTCAGTGCCCGTGCAGCGGAGTAGCCCTTAGATCCCGTACTTGTGGCGGATGTCTTGGACGAACTGAGGGTTCAGGTTGACCAGCACCGCAATAATGGCAGCGATGAGGCCGAACAGGATGCCCAACACCGTCAGGACGATGCCGGTCGTGCTGGAGCCGGATGCGTCGGTTTCAGTGGTCTCGTGAGAGCCGTTGTTGGCGTCGTTCTCAGACGGAGTGTTCCCGGTGTCGGCGCCGGATTTCTCTGTGGTGGGCGTGACGGTTTGCTTCACCGTCGTGGGGACAACCTTGGTGGTTTCCACAACGGTGGGAGATGGGGACGTAATCGTCGAGGTTTCCGTCAACGTCACCGTGGACACCGAAGTGAGCGTGGTCGGCTTCGCGGCGCTCGTCGTGGTCGCGCTTGGTTTTTCAGTCGTCGTCGGTGCTTCCTCCTGCGGCGGTTCCTCCTGTGTGGCGTCCTTCTTCAGTAGAGTGACCTGATCCACCACGTACGGGGTGTTGATGTTGTACGTCGTCAGTTTTAGCGACTCAGGCGAGACGTCAATGCTGGTGTAGTCCGGGTTGTAGTCTTGGCGCCAACGTGCGGTGGACTTGTGTGCCAGGTCAGTAACGTTTTCTTCGCGGACATTCGGGTGGGTTGTGCCGTTTTCGTCCTGGAAGTCGTAGTACTTGCCACCTGTTGCCGTGGTGGAGGTGACGTAGAGGACCTCGTTGTCTTCCGGAATAAGAATGTCGCCGGACTTCGATGCGCCAGCGGGAATGACAGGGTCGACACCGTTCATCAGATGCGTGCGAGTGTAAATGTGGTCGTGGCCGCTAAGCACCAGGTCCACACCGGCTTCGGACAACTTTGGGGTCAAGGAGTTGCGTAGTTCGACGACATCCTTGTCGGTGTAGTGCGTGCCCTGGGAGAACGGTGCGTGGTGGATACCGACGATCACCCAGTCAGCGTCGGCACCATGTGCGGCGATCGTTTCGTTGACAAACTTCGCGTGGACGTCGATGTCGGCCTTGGATGCGCGGTTGCCGTCCAACCCGATGAACAAGACGTTGTTGTAGTTGAAGAAGTAGTTCGCGGTGTCATCAACTTCGTTGGGCAGGAAGTACGTGTCCTGGAAGTGACGGTCGAGCGTGTATGTCTCGTGATTGCCCTTCAGTACGGCAAGGCGGTACTCCTGGAGTTTTTCTGGCGCGGTG
This sequence comes from Corynebacterium sp. HMSC075D04, assembly GCF_001815635.1. Lineage (NCBI taxonomy): Bacteria > Bacillati > Actinomycetota > Actinomycetes > Mycobacteriales > Corynebacteriaceae > Corynebacterium > Corynebacterium sp. HMSC075D04. The sequence continues at coordinate 73,576 of NZ_KV821352.1, read as the reverse complement.
AACTCCTCAAGCTGCTTGACCGGGGCACCCCAGCCCTCAACCTGGTCACCCAGGTGCATGATGAACGCGGAGTCGGGGTGTTCACCGGTTGCGGTATTGACCGCTTTGTTCCATGCGGCGGACTGCTCGGCGATTTTCGTATCTACACCGATTTGCGCATCGGCCATGGCGAGGAAGCTCCAGGAATCCCCGTCGGTGCCGGTGGTAAAGGTGCGCTGCTCGCTATAGCCACGACGATCGCTTCCAACCCGGTAGGCGTACTCCGTGTCAGGCTCGAGGCCGGTCATCGTCGCTTCGTGCGGGTAGAAGACAGCCGAGTTGTACGGGCCACGGGGCGATTCCACGCGCGTGATGTTGGCTGGATCAGCAGTCGGCCAGTACTCCAGGAACTGTGTCTCGCTGGTCTTCGACTGCCAGGCCAAGTTCGCTTCCGTCGCGTCGGATCCGATGCCGAGGACGATGCGGCTGATACGGGTGTTGATTGCACCTGCAGGGGCATCCGCAGCGACGGCCGTCGTGGCAGAGCCGAACAGGGACACGACGACAGCCGCAGAAATTGCGGTGCGACGAATGGAACGAGGGGCACGGGAAAGCGAAACAGTCATGTCCACCCACACAAGTCACGTTGTTTTAACATCGGGTTACTAGCGGATCGTCACCTCAGTGAAGTGTGGGTGAATTTTTGGAAACTTGGCGGTTTCCTCGTTGCGCGCGCCTGTGAGCTGGTTGAAAGTGGGCGTCATGAGCTCGAAACCCCGTGTCAATCGTCGTATATTTCTCCAAACCGTTGCCGCGTCTGTCGCAGCCGTAGCACTGGGTACTGGCGGTGCTGTTGCTGCGCGCCGCAGCACTGTCTCAACTCCTGAGGCGCCAACGCCGGCGGATCAGTGGGACTTGCCATTTTTGCACGGGGTTGCGTCGGGAGACCCGTTGCCGGATCGCGTGGTGTTGTGGACCCGTGTGACACCCTCGCGCGAGGCGTTGCCAGGCTCAGGTCTTGGCGACGATGTCGAGCTGGAATGGCAGATCGACACCACTGAAGACTTCACTCACCCAAAGACAGGAAGCGCGACTGCGCGTGCGGAATCCGACCACACGGTGCACGTCGATCCGGACGGGCTCGATCCAGATACGGAGTACTTCTACCGTTTCATCGTGAAATCGGGTGAGCACGCAGGTTCTTTCTCCCCGGTGGGGCGTACGTTGACTGCGCCAGCCGTAGACGCTGACCTGGATACGCTCAATCTCGCAATCGCATCATGTGCGAACTGGGAGTCCGGATTCTTTAGCGCCTACGCTGACATGGCTCAGCGCGCGCGTGCGGGCGAAATCGACCACGTGGTGTTCCTCGGCGATTACATCTATGAGTATCCAACCGGCGAGTACGTAGGCAAAAGTGGTGTGGCCAGGATGCACCATCCGGAGTGGGAAATCACCACGTTGGAGGATTACCGCCAACGTTACGGCCGCTACCGCACCGACTTGAACCTGCAGGCGGCCCATGCGGCGTGCCCTTGGATTGTGGTGTGGGACGACCACGAGTCAGCCAACAACAGCTGGCGCGAAGGAGCCGAAAACCACACGGACGGCCGGGTTGAAGGGCAGTGGAAGCAACGCGAAGCAGTGGCGATGCAGGCGTACTTCGAATGGCTCCCGGTACGTCGCAGTGCGCTCATTGAGGCTCCAGGCATCTACCGCAGCTTCCAGTTTGGCAACCTCGCGCAGCTGACGATGATGGATCTGCGAACCTTCCGCGACGAGGAAACCACCAGCGACTACTTTGCCAACGATGAGCGCACAATGCTTGGCGACGAGCAGTTTGCCTGGGTGGCAGAACAACTCCAACAGTCCACCGCACGCTGGGATGTGCTGGGTAACTCCGTGATGGTGTCGCCCATGCGCTTTGTCACCATCAAGGACAACGAGAAGGCCAATATTGCAACGGGCTACATGAGGGAGCGCGCTACCGGTATTGCGGTGAACTCGGATCAGTGGGATGGCTATGCGGCCGAGCGTGACCGCCTGCTCACCATGCTGGACGAGCAGGAGTCGAACGCCTTGTTCCTGACGGGCGACATCCACTCAGAGTGGGCGAACTCGATTGCCTCCCCGTCGGGCTTTGGTGAGATCGGCTGCGAGATGGTGACAACCTCAATTTCTGCACCAAATGTGGATGAAATCCTCACCACAGTGTTTGGGACGTACCACCCGGAAGACAACTCGACGTCGCTGCTGGTGGAGAAGACCATCCGCGATTCCAATCCCTGGGTCAACCACATCGATTTCGATGCCCATGGCTACGGCATCGCAAGCATCCACTATGACTATGTGGACATGCTCTACTACCGGGTCTCGGACGTGGAGGACCCGGACGCTTCCGTCAGCTTGGGCGAGAAGCGCCAGTGGCGCATCGGCGAGGGGTTCGTCGAAGCATAATCTGCTAATCGACGACGGCCGCGACATCTGGGTGGGCGGGCTGGTGACCGCGCGCGTGCGCGGCACCATCGACCTGTAGGCGCGGCTAGGACATCATCACCTTGGTCTGAGCAACCGCCTCGTCCATGCGGCTGATCGCGTGGTGCAGCCGGTGGCGCAGCCAGAGGCCGAGGAAGAGGAAAGGCAGCACGAAGAGGACGAGGCTGCCGAGGGCTCGCCAGAAGTCCCAGCCGTAGGTGCCGAAGACCGCGGCGCGCATAGCGCGGATCGAGTAGGTCGCGGGCAGCCAGGGGCTGATCGCCTGCGCCCAGCCCGGCAGCAGCTGCAGCGGGTAGGCGCCGCCCGCCGCCGAGACCTGGAGCACCAGGATGAGCACGCCCACGGCCTTGCCGGCGTTGCTCAGGGAGAGCACCAGCGTGTAGCAGATCAGGTGGAAGACCAGGCTCGAGACCCACCCCGCCATGAAGAGGAGGAAGGGGTGCGCGGGCTCGATGCCCACGTAGACGATGAGCCCCGCCATGAGGAGCGTGGATTGGGCCAGACCGGTGGTCACGAACGTCAGGTAGCGGCCAAAGTACTTCTGGCCCGCGGTGAGGCGGTCGGGATCGACCACGTTCTGTTCGATGGAGCGATCGTCCGTGCGCACGGCCACCGACGTCAACAGGGCGCCCACCCACAGGGCGAGCACCGTGTAAAGCGGGGCCATGCCGGCGCCGAAGCTGACGCGGGGGAAGACCTCCTTGCGCTCCACCTTGACTGGGTCGACGAGGGCGTCGGCGAGCTCCTCCGGGTGGCTGGAGACGAGGTCGGCCAGTTTCGTCAGGTCCCCGCTCGAGCGCGCCTGCGCGATCGACCGCTGCGCCTCCTGCATCCTCGCCGCGCTGGCGCGCAGAGATTCCGCCGTGTCGCGCAGGTTCGCACCGGAGGCTGCGAGGGTGTCGCGCAGCGAGCCGGGCCGATTGGCCAGGGCAGAGGAGACGCCGTCCATGTCCGAGCGGGCCTTGTCGACGTTCGCCCGGACGTTGTCTAGCGAGCCCGACAGCGCCTCGAGGCGCGGGCGGATCCCGGTGTCGTAGGAATTCTTGGCCGAGTCCATCGCCTCGCGGGCCCGGGCGATCGAGTCCTTGATCTCCTGCCGGTCCGCGTTCTTCCCGTCCCGGCCGCCCTGCCCGGCGGTGAGGCGCGCGGCGGCGTCGTTGAGTCGGTCGCGCACGGCCGTCTGGCGGGCGATAGCGTCGTTGAGGTCGCCGACCACCGCGCGCACCGCCGGTTGGGCGTCGGGGGGAAGCACCGGGGCGACTTGGCCGTTGATGGTGTCGCGCAGGGCCGTGTACTGCTTCACCTGGACATCGATGCGCGCGGCGATGTCCGTCAGGCTCGCGGCGGTCGCCTGGGAGGTGGCGGAGGAGTCCGCCATCAGCTGGTCGACGCGGTCGCTTATGGCGGCAAAGCTTTCCGACGTTGCCCCCAGCGCCGCCGCAAGCGCTGCGCCGCCTCCGCCGAGGCCCGCCCCGGTGGCTCCGAGGTCGACGGGGCGGACCTGCCCGAGGGAGTCGCCCAGCGCCCCGGAGATCCGCTCGGCGCTGTCGACGAGCGGCACGCTCGACTCAGTGAGCGAGGCGAGCGCGTCCACGGTGCTGGCGCTGGAGAGCAGCTGGTCGCGGGCGCTGGCGGTGCGCGTCTCGATGGAGTCGAGTGCCTGCTTGGTTTCCGCCTCGTTGAAGAAGTCCGAGGTCGTCTCGATCAACCCGAAGGACACCTCGGCGAGGACTCTAGTAAACGACGCGCTGATCTGGGCGCTGACGCCCTGCGCGCCGCTGGAGATGAGCACCGGGGAGATGGGGTTCTTCTTCTCGTTGACGTAAAGGTCGATGCGGCTGGGTTCGGCGTTTCCGGCGTAGAAGGTGAACATGTCGTCGCTCAGCGTGGGCGGCAAGACGATGGCGGCGTAGTACTCACCGGACTTCGCGCCCTCGATGGCGTTGTCGGCATCGGTGATGACCCAGTCCATAGAGTCGTCGCGGTAGAGCTGGGAGAGGACCATGTCGCCGACGTTGACGGACAGCGGGGTGAGATCGCTCGTGTGGCCGCGGTCGGTGTTGGCCACCGCCACCTCGAGGCGCTCGGTGTTGCCGAATGGGTCCCACGTGGCCAGCACGTTGAACCAGGCGAAGAGGCAGGGGATGGCGATCAGGCCGACCATGACAATGCCCGCCATGACGTTGGTGTAGAGCCGGCGCAGGTCGTTGTAGGCGATGGAGAAGACGGTACTCACTTGGTGTCCTCGCTTTCGGCATCCGCGGGCCCGATGGTGACGCTGGTGCCGGCGGAGTCGTGGCGGTGGATCACGGCGTCGCGCAGCTCGGCCTCGCCGAGGCGCGAGACCTGTTCGGCGTCGACGAGGCTCTGCGTGAAGTACTCCACCGCGCCGAGGTAGAGGACGACCAGCAGTGACCAGGTGACGACGATGGCCAGCATGATCGTCTTGTCGGTGGGCAGGAGCATGGTGAGCAGGGTGATGATGGCGATGCCGACAACGCCCGCGCCGATCCCGCCGAAGATGAGGGTGCGGTAGTTCTCCCGCAGCATCCGCGCCCGCTTCTCGACGCCACCGCGGAACTCATCCCGGTCCGACAGGGCGGCCATGATGTCGGACGCGCGGTAGGGCGAGCCCATGACCTCCACCTTCTCGTTGGTGATGAGGTTCGTGCGCGCGAGCTGGCGGTTGAACAGGAGGTTGGCGTGCGAGGAGGTGAGTCGGAACAGCCACCCCAGGGCGAAGGCTGCGGCGGACATGGCGAGAAGCGCCGCCAAAAAGCGGAGGTAGTGATGACCGTAGAACCCGGCGATGGTCTCGCGCATCGCGTCGATGCCGTAGCGGAAGGGGAGGAAGGGGTAGATGCGGCGGAAGAAGTCGGGCATGAGCTCGATGGGGTAGAGGCCCGACGCGCCCGGGATCTGGATGACGACGAGGAAGACGGCGATGCCGCGGCCAATGTGGCCGAGCGCGGAGACGATGGAGTAGATGATCCCTGTGTAGGCGACCCCGATGACGATTGCGGTGGCGAGAAAGGCCGTGACGGACTGTATCTGCACCCCAAATGCCACGTTGCCGAGCGTCACCACGACGGCCTGGAGCACCGAGAGCGTGGCGAAGAGGAGGAAGCGGCCGAGGTAGGCCTGGCCGACGGTGAGGCGGCGAAAGCCCTCGGTGTCGACCTCGACGCGGAAGATGATCGTCAGCACGAACGCGCCGATCCACAGGGCCAGGTTGGTGAAGAAGGAGGCCATGGAGCTGCCGTAGTTCTCCGTGGGGAAGACGGCCTGCTGCTCGACGGTGACGGGCGAGGAGATGTACTCGCCGATCTTCGCGGAGTTGAGGTTCGTGACAGTGTTGAGGGCCTTCGAGTCGGAGGTGGCCAGGAGGGCGTTGATGTCGGACTGGGCGGCGCGGGCGCCGTCGGCAAGCGTGCCGAGGTTGCCCGAGACCTCGTCGAGGATGCCGAGGCTGGCCGCGAGCTGGTTGTCCACCCCGGCGAGCAGCGAGGTCGTTTCCTCGCGCAGGGCACGCTGGCTGTTCAGCGCGCCGCGCACGGAGGCGACGCTGCCGGAGGCCTGCGCGAGCGAGGCGTTGATCGCGGGCACGGACTCGCCGAGCTGCGTGCTTGCGGCGCGCGCTGCGGCGTTGGAGTCGGCGGTCGCGGCCTCGAGGGAGTCGCCGAGCTCGCCTATTGACGCCAACGCAGCGCCCGTGCGGCGGTCCACGTTGTTCAGGCCGTCGAGGACGGCGCGGGAGGCGACGGTACGCTCCTCCAGCGCGCTGGCCGCGGCGTCGAGCTGAGCGCGGACCCCGGGCGATAGGGCGGCCCCGGCCGACATGGCGCGCAGCTGCGCGGCGGCGGATTCGCCCTGCTTGACCACGCCGTCGACCTCGCCGACGGCGGAGCGCACTCGCCCTTGGGCGGTGCCGAGCTGGCCCGTCGCCTCCGCGATGGAGGCGTTGGCGGAGGCGGCGCCGAGGCTGAGCGCGTTGGTGGACTCGACGAGCGCGGCCGACGTGTCGGCGCTGAAACCGGCGGAGGACTTCTGCAGCTCGGCGATGATCCCCTCGGCCTCGCCGAGGGAGGAGTCCACGGACCCGAGGGTGTCGTCGACGGAGCCGACGAGGGTGTTCAGCTCGGTGACGACCGGGCGCGCCCCGCTGATGCTCTGCTTCATCGTGGCCACCCGCCCCTGGGCGGCGTCGAGGTCGGCGGCGATCTGGCCGAAGCTCCCGGAGGCCTTGCCTCGGACCTTCTCGGCGTCCTCGCGCGTCGCGATCCCCTTGTTGCGCAGCTCGGTCGCGGCGGCCTCGCCGACCTTCTTCTTGAAGGCCTCGGACACGGCCGTGTCGACGGCGTGTGCGCCGGCGTCGGTGATCGAGGGGGCGACGCCGTTGCTCTTCTCGTTGACGTAGTACTCCAGCACCGGCTGCGTGTAGGTGCCGCTGACCAGGCTCAGCAGGTCCTCGCTGAACTCGGGCGGGATGAGGAACATGGCGTAGTAGTCGCCACGCATGAGCCCGTCGCGGGCCTCGTCCTCGGGGAGGAACACCCACCCGATCTTGTCGTTGCCCTTGAGCTGCTCGGTGATCTGCTCGCCGACGTCGACCTCGCCGACGCGCTCGGCGGAGGCGCCCCGGTCGTTGTTGACCACCGCGATGCGGATGTTCTGGGTGTGGGCGTAGGGGTCCCAGAAGGCGTTGATGTTGAACCACGCGTAGAGCGCGGGGATGATAAGCACGCCGACGATGATGATGAAGGCCCGGGGAACGCGCAGCAGGCGACGAATGTCCCGTCCAAGAATCTGCCCGCTCTTTCTCACGTGGCGAGCGTACCCTCAAATGGAGCGTTTGGGGGAAACTGAGCCAAACTCGAATCCTTCAACCCCGGCGGCAGGACCGCTCAGCCCGCGCCCTCGTCGCCGACGCTCTCGAGCGCGGCGTGCTCGGCCCGGGACTGGCAGGAGCCGACGCGCGGCGCGTGGCTCACCGAGGTACTCTCCGGCGGCGTCGCAGAGGCGCTGCGCGAGCGCGGGTTGCGTCTGTATCTTGAGCCGGGGCGCTCGCTTGTCGACGGCTGCGGGCTAACCCTTGCCGAAGTCGCCTTCACCAAGACCCGTTCCGACGGCGTGCCCTTGGTGGGCCTAGCCATGAACCGCACCCGGTGCTGCACGACCTCGGATAACTTCCTCATCGACCCCTACCTGGTCAAACGGACTCCGCCGAGTGAGGAGATCGAGGCGTTCTTGGTCGGCGCCTACTGCATCGAGGACGAACTGATCCTGCGGCGGAAGACCCGCTTCCCCCGCGGTGTGGTCTGCGGGGCGCTTGGACGACATCGACGTTCGCTGACGCCCGTTGGCACCCCCAGTGCCAGGCTGGAGCTCGGCTAGAGCTCGGCTAGAGCTCGGCGCTCAGCCGAGCGGTGGCGTCCTTGAGCGCCTCGCCGCATGTTGCGCCGGGGGAGGGCTTCAAGCGCTCGGCGGGACCCGACACAGACAGGACCGCGACTAAGGTGCCGTCGGGCTGGAACACCGGGGTGGACACGCTCGCCAGGCCAACCTCGCGCTCGGAGACAGACTCGGCGTAGCCGACCTTGCGTACCTGTTCGAGGTCCGCTGCATCAAACGGGGAGTCGATCGGGCAGTGGGCGGCAAACACGCGGGCCGCAGAACCGGCCGATAGTGTGAGCCTGGAGCCAACCGGCACCACGTTGTGCAGTCCGCTTTCCGGTTCTTCGGCAGCGATGCAGGTGCGGGTCGATCCCGTCAGTTGGTAAAGCTGTGCGGATTCCCCGGTCTGTGCAACCAGGTCTCGCATAACCGGCGCGGCTGCCGGAAGCAGCGCGGAGGGAAGCCCCGTGGCAAGACCGGTCAGTGCTGGGCCGAGTGTCCATTCGCCGTGTTCGTTGCGGGAAAGCACATGGTGCAGTTCCAGCGCAGTGGCAATGCGGTGGGCGGTTGCGCGTGGCAGGCCGGTGTCGTCGCTAAGTTCTGCGAGTGTTTTATCACCCGCACCAACCGAGCGTGTGATGGCAACTGCGCGGTCGAGGACTTTAATCCCGGAACCTTCGTTATACTGTCTCACAGTTCGAATCCTAGCATCTCATAGTGTGGGATGTCGGGAGCCCGTATGAAGGAGGACCGGATGACTCAGCCACCGTTGACATTAGCGGAGAAAGTATGGCGCGACCACGTGGTAACGAAGGGGGAAAACGGCGAGCCTGACCTCATCTTCATCGACTTTCAACTGCTGCACGAAGTGACCTCGCCGCAGGCGTTTGACGGTCTGCGGATGAACGGACGCACCATGCGCCACCCCGAGTTGCATTTGGCAACGGAGGACCACAACGTGCCCACCACGGGTATTACCAGCGGTGACCTCATCGAGATCACCGAGCCTACCTCGCGCACCCAGGTAGCCACCCTGCGCGACAACTGCGCCGAGTTTGGTGTGAAGCTGCACCCGATGGGCGATATCCAACAGGGCATCGTGCACACCGTCGGCCCGCAGCTGGGCATTACACAGCCCGGAATGACCATTGTCTGCGGCGACTCGCACACCTCGACGCACGGCGCGTTCGGCTCGATCGCGATGGGTATCGGTACCAGCGAAGTCGAGCACGTTATGGCCACCCAGACGCTGCCACTGAAACCGTTTAAGACGATGGCAATCGAGGTTACTGGCGAACTGCAGGAAGGCGTGACGGCCAAGGACCTGATCTTGGCGATCATCGCGAAGATCGGCACCGGCGGTGGACAAGGCCACATCATTGAATACCGTGGCGAAGCCATCGAGAAGATGTCCATGGAAGCACGCATGACGTTGTGCAACATGTCTATCGAGGCAGGGGCACGAGCCGGTATGGTCGCGCCGGACCAGACCACGTTCGACTACGTCGAAGGCCGCGAGTACGCGCCGAAGGGCGAGGACTGGGATGCAGCCGTGGAGTACTGGAAGACGCTGCCGACCGACGAAGGCGCAAAGTTCGATACCGTCGTGGAAATCGACGGTGCAGCACTGACACCGTTTGTCACCTGGGGTACCAACCCGGGCCAGGGTCTGCCGCTCGGCGAAAACGTGCCCGACCCGGAGGACTTCACCGACGACAACACGAAGGCATCTGCTGCGAAGGCCATCGAATACATGGGCTTGACCCCGGGCATGCCGCTGCGCGACATCACCATCGATACGGTCTTCCTCGGTTCCTGCACCAACGCGCGCATCGAGGATCTGCGTGCAGCCGCCGACGTTGTCAAGGGCCGTCGCATCGCCGAAGGCACACGCATGCTCGTCGTGCCGAGCTCCACACTTGTGAAGCAGCAGGCCGAAGAAGAAGGCCTCGACGCGATCTTCACAGAGTTCGGCGCAGAATGGCGCACCGCGGGCTGCTCCATGTGCCTCGGCATGAACCCAGACCAGTTGCGACCGGGGGAGCGCAGTGCCTCCACAAGCAACCGCAATTTCGAGGGCCGCCAAGGCCCGGGTGGCCGTACCCACCTCGTATCCCCGCTGGTTGCAGCAGCAACTGCGGTGACCGGCCACCTCGCAAGCCCGGCAGATCTGTAAAGGAGCCCGATCATGGAAAAGTTCACCACTCACACCGGCGTCGGCGTTCCGCTGACCCGCACCAACGTCGACACCGACCAGATCATCCCCGCGCGCTACCTTAAGCGCGTGACCCGCACTGGTTTCGAGGACGGCCTATTTTCTAACTGGCGTGAAAACGAAGCCACATTCGTCCTCAATCAGGACGCGTTCAAAGACGGCTCCGTGCTATTTGCCGGCGAGGACTTTGGCACCGGCTCCTCGCGTGAACATGCCGTCTGGGCGCTCATGGACTACGGCTTCCGCGCCGTGTTCAGCCCCCGATTCGCGGATATCTTCCGCGGAAATGCCGGCAAAGCTGGCCTGCTCGCAGGCATCATGAGCCACTCCGATATCGAGCTGATCTGGAAGCACCTCGAGCAGCACCCTGGTGATGAGGCGATCGTCTCGCTCGAAGACTGCACCGTCACCGTCGGTGGCAACACCTTTACCTTCGAGATCGACGATTACACCCGCTGGCGGCTCATGGAAGGCCTCGACGATATTGGGCTGACGCTTCGCGACGAGCCCGCTATCGAACGATTCGAAGCAACCCGTCCAGCGTTCAAGCCGTCCGTCGCGGGTTAGGCCCCGGACGGCGATAGCGCCCTCGGGCTGGTTATTTGCCCAACTGGTCGACGACGCCCGGGGCGAACGCCTCCAGGAACTCACGCGCAGCGACAACGACGCCCTGGATACCGGTCTTGATCTCGTCGGAAAACTGCTGGTCGCTGCGCTCCCAATAACCCGGCAGAGAGTAGGTCACGGCAAGCGCGGTGATGCCGCGCTGTTCGTCCTTCACTGCGGTTACGGTGGGGTAAGCCTTCTCAATGTTGTATCGCTCCACCCACTCGAGCACCTCGTTGAACTGCGCGGCCTTCACCGAATCCACAGCGACGGTGGTCAGCACGTTGAGATTCGGCTCGATCATGTTGATTTCCAGACCGATACCGGAAAAACCGGTGCGCAGCGCAGGGCCAAGCGGTGCCTTTTCGTACTTCCAGCCTTCCTTGTCAAACAAGGCGATGACACGGTCGATGCTGAGGTTGCTGGTTGCAGAAGTCATGTCCTAGTCCTCCTGGTTAGCTTCGGCGTTGGCTTCGGTGTTTGCTTCGGTGGTGAAGGTTTTCGGGCCGCTCGTCGACAAGAGCTCGCTGGTATCTGGCAAGGCCTCGCGCAGCAGGTTCACCACGTGATGGATTGCGGAGAAGTAGTAGTCCAACATTGCACGCACCTGCTCGTCGGTGAAGCCTTCGTTGGAGAAGAACGGCGCGTCGATCAGCACGACGGCATCGTCCTCACGACGTACCGGGTGTACGCGCACGAGGGGCATCGTCCGGTTGATCTCGTTGCAGCGCAGACGCAGCGTCTCAATATCGTCGCCCTCAATGATGCCGAGCCAGCGTGCGGTGGCCTTGAAACCACCCTCGGCTACCTCGAAGAACACCATCAGGCTGGGAAATGCGGTGCGAACCTCGCCGCTGTCTTCTCGGAAGTACTGCACCCCCATTGATTTCAGGGTGGCCGCGATGCGGTCTTGGGAAATGGCGGTAGGAGCTGCCATGGTGTGGGCCTTTCGTCGTGGTGGGGTTACAGAACTGGAAGTGGGGAGGGGATGTAGTCCGCGCCGATGAGCTTGCCGTCGTGGAACGTCAGCACCCATACGGAGGCTTTCTTCGCGCGGATTTCTTCGTCGATAGGCAGTGTCCCTTGCGCCGAGAGCCACGCGATTATGCCGGGGATGATCCCACCTTGCGCGCACACCACGCTGGTTCCGCCGGCCTCAATCACGTCCTTGAATGCGTGCTTGGCGCCAACCATGTCGGCGATCCAGGCATCGTCGCCAAACTGCTTATCGACGACAACCTCACACCCCATCTCATCCGCCAGCGGCGCAACCGTGTGCTGGCAGCGCTCCGGAACCGCCGAGTAAATACGTTCCGGCGCGAACGCACTGAGCAGGGGAACGAGCATCTCGGATTGGCGGCGGCCCTTCTTATCCAGAGGACGCAAGTTGTCGTCGCCGGACCATTTGTTGCGGTCGTGGGCGCGGGCATGTCGGACATAGAGGATGCGTGCATCTGCGGGCGTGTTAAAGCGCTTCTGGGCCTTCTGGAGCACCTCGCGGTCGAGGTCGTACGTCATCAACTCAAGCGCTTCATTGAGTGGCAGCCAGCGGATCTCGTCGACCTCGTTGTTGGGTACGAACTCGCCACCGACGACCTCGCCGGTCCAGTAATAGACCACCTTGGTGGTCTTCTTTACCGGGTAGACCGTCTTGCCCAGCAACTTGCCCAGGCGAACGTCGTAGCCTGTTTCCTCCTTGATTTCACGTACTGCGGTTTGTACAAGCGACTCATCAGGGTCGACCTTGCCCTTGGCCAGCGACCAGTCGTCGTAATGAGGACGGTGAATACACGCAACCTCAATGGTGTCGGGTTGCGTAACGTCACCGCGCCACAGCACCGCACCCGCAGCAAGCGTGGTGCGCTCGAACTCCTTCTGCGGTTTTAACGGAATAGCCTGAAGCCTGCCAGTGAGAAACTTCTCACCCAAGGCGTCCTTATCTTGCTCGGAGAGCTTCCCGCTGTTTCCTGGTGTCTTGGATGCGTGAGTAGGCATGTCCTCCATTGTGTCCCAAGTAACCCACTCACGCCGGACACGCCACGCGCCACGGCCGGTGGTAGGTTAAACCGGAACAATCGGCTGGGAGGATTCAGAAAAATATGGTCAACGTTGCGGTACTGGGGGCAGGCTCCTGGGGTACAACCCTGGCGAAGGTGTTCGCGGACGCCGGCAACAGGGTCACGCTGTGGGCGCGTCGGGACAACCTTGCCCGCACCATTCAGACCACGCGGGAAAACCCGGAGTACCTTCCCGACATCACACTCCCGGATGCGATCGAAGCCACCTCGGATGAGCAATACGCGCTGCAAGACGCGACCCTCGTCGTCTTTGGCGTACCCAGCCAGACCATGCGGGAAAACGTCGCGCGTTGGGCACCCATGATCCCGGCTGATGCGACGATGCTGTCCATCTCAAAGGGCGTGGAAACAGGAACGCATCTGCGCATGAGTGAAGTTATTGCAGAGGTGACCGGAGCGGACCCGAACCGGATTGCAGTGCTCAGCGGGCCCAACCTGTCGCGCGAGATTGCGCTCGAACAACCTGCCGCCACCGTGATTGCATGCGCCGACGAGAACCGCGCAAAACTCGTCCAAGCCGCGTGTGCGACTAACTATTTGAGGCCGTACACCAACACCGATGTTGTGGGCTGCGAAATCGGCGGCGCGACGAAGAACGTCATCGCGCTTGCTTGTGGCATGGCCGCGGGACAGGGCCTTGGTGACAACACCCTGGCATCCCTGATCACCCGTGGCCTTGCAGAGACCACTCGTCTGGGCAACGCGCTCGGCGCGGATCCCCGCACGTTTGCAGGTCTTGCCGGTATGGGAGACCTCGTGGCCACGTGTGCTTCGCCGCTGTCGCGTAACCGCACATTTGGCTCCGCTTTGGGGCAAGGTGCGACGATGGAAGAGGCGAAGGCTGCGACGAAGGGCCAGGTTGCGGAGGGGGTGGTGTCGTCGAGAAGCATTTTCCAGCTCGCCGAAAAGCATGGCGTGGAGATGCCGATTACCCAGGCAGTGTTTGCTATTTGCCACGACAACTTCAAAGTTGCGGACACGATCGCGACACTGATGGGGCGCAGCAAGAAGGCAGAGTAAAACTGCGCCATGGCTACGCGGTAGATTGGTCAGCGTGATTCGCGTAGCAGTTCTTTATGGTGGCATGTCCACCGAGCACTCCATTTCCTGCATTTCCGCAGCGTCGGTGATGCAACACATGCCGGCTGACTACGAGGTGTTTCCCATCGGTATCACCCGTGACGGCGTATGGGTTGAAGGCACAACAGACCCAGTAAACGGCGTCGCGCTGCCTGAGGTGCCCGCTGGCCGCGAAGTTGCACTCTCCATCAACCCGACGCGCAAGGGGCAGGTTTTCGACGTCGCAACCGGCGAAAGTATCGCTTGCGTCGATGTTGTCTTCCCGGTGCTGCACGGCAAATACGGCGAAGACGGCACAGTGCAAGGACTGCTCGAACTTGCTGGTGTCCCGTACGTCGGCCCAGGGGTGCTTGCATCCGCCTGTGGCATGGACAAGGAGTACACGAAGAAGCTCGTCGCGGCTGAAAACATTGCGATCACCAGGGAAGTGATCCTCGACGGTCGGGCAGTGCTTGACGACGACGAGCGTGACTACCTCGGTCTACCAGTGTTCGTAAAACCCGCCAACGGTGGGTCATCGATCGGTGTGTCCAAAGTGAGCTCCTGGGACGACTTCCCGGCGGCGTACGACCTTGCGCACGAATCCGATTCCAAGGTGATTGTGGAAGCGGAACTTGTCGGCGACGAGGTTGAGGTGGGAGTCCTCGAACGACCCGACGGGACCATTGCGGCATCCCTGCCAGCGAAGCTCAACGGCACCGAAGACTCCGAAGAAGGCTTCTACGGGTTTGAAACGAAATACCTCGAAGAGGGCGTTACGGCAACGATTCCGGCACCGTTCGACGAGGCAACAACCGCGCAACTTCAAGACATGGCGGTGACGTGTTTCAAGGCGCTGAACTGTAAGTCGCTCGCACGTGTGGACTTCTTCGTCACCAAGGACGGTCCGGTGCTCAACGAGGTCAACACCATGCCTGGATTCACCGCGATTTCGATGTACCCGCAGGTGTGGGCAGCCACCGGAGTGGACTACCCGGAACTGCTGGACACGCTGGTGCGGACCGCGCTGCGTTAGAGCGCAGCGTTAAGGCGCAGCGTTAAGGCGCAGCGTTAAAGCGCAGCGGTGTGCTCGGCGATCAGTTCAGTCAGGTTCGTAATCGCCTCGTTGCTCTCCGCCTGCGGCAAAGAGACTGCGATACCGCTGTCGCGCCCCAATGCGTACCACGTCGATGCCGTGGTGCCGTTTGCCAACAGCACATCCTCGAACCACGGAATGTCATTGACCTGGGCAAGTTGTGCACCCGGTGCGTAATTCGGCGATGGGGCGACACCGCAGCGCAGAACGATCGGATCACGTCCCTCGGCACGCCATGCGACGGTGTTTTCGGACGCAGGCTCTGTCCGGGTGTAGCCCTCGGCGATAGCATCCGGTGCGGCCTGGAGCAGCGCGTCGCACTTCGATGCATCTGCGCCTTCCAACGCGGACAAAGGCGCGGGGTTGTGGGGCTGATCCTTCGATGGCAGCCCATCGGCGCCCAAGCGTCCAATGGATTTCTTTGAGTCGTGGAGTACCTGCGCATCACCGGTCACGGCGATCACAGGGGAGCGGTCCACGGTGTACCAGGTGGCCAGGTTGGACTGGGGCGTGAGGTCGTCGATACGCATCCACGTTGCATTGCCGATGGTTTCAGTAACGGCGTAGTCCGTGTACTGCGCCGGCATGTCTACACCGCAGCGCAGGGCGACGCGGTCATCGGTGGACTTGCGCCAGGCGGCGGCGCCTTGTGGTGCCGGTTCTGCGAGTTCGGCACGGGGAAGGCCGGCGAACCGGTCGGGGAGGGCGTCGATAAGCGATGCGCACTCCGGGCTATCGGCCATCGGGGCAGGAAGATCAGCCATCGCGACCGGCTGCAGCGCCACACGTTGGAAGAACACACGAGCGCCAATAACGGCTCCGAGGACGAGAAGGACTGCGAGGCCAAGACTGACCAAAATTGTTGTGCGATTAACCTGTGGTTCGTGCGCCGTGGTTGCCATGGCGAAATAGTCTAACGAAAGGGCTGCCCAACCCGTGATCACCACCGGATTTCCCACTGATGGTCCGACGCTTGCGCAGGTCGGCGAGCGAGCGGTTATCGCCGCGATTCGCGCTGCCGCACCGTCTGCCCTCAACGGCGACGACGCAGCGGTACTTACCCCCTCAGTGCCAAACTCGAGAGTCGTCGCCGGCACCGACATGTTGGTGGAAGGCCATCACTTCACTCGTGCGACCACAACCCCGTACCTTTTGGGCCGCAAGGCGACGGTGCAGAACTTCGCGGATATCGAGGCAATGGGCGCGCGCCCGATTGCAGCACTGATGGGGGTGTCTGTCTCCCGCGATGCGCCGGCAGCATGGGTCGAAGAGATCGCCCGCGGCATTGGGGATATGGCAGGGGAGTATGGCTGTGAACTCGTCGGCGGGGATCTGACCGACGGGCAAGAACTTGTGGTCTCCGTAACCGCAATCGGCTCGCTTGGTGGTAACCGTCCGCCGCTGACGCTAGATGCGGCACGCCCCGGTCAGCGAGTGGTCGCGCACGGCAATATCGGTTATTCAGCCGCAGGATTCGCGCTGCTGCAGTCCGGGATTGATGTGCCGGAGGAGCTCGAGGTGCTTGTGAAGGCGCATCAGGCCCCGGTGCTTACCCCGGGGCGTGGCGTGGTGGCGCGCGCGGCAGGCGCGACCGCGATGACGGACAACTCGGATGGGCTCATCCGGGATGTGACGACGCTGGCAAAGGCATCTTCGGTAGGCATCGAACTGTCAAAGGTGGCGCTGCGCCCGGATGCGACCTTGCAGGCTGCGGGCGTACTCCTTGGCGTCGACCCGTGGGAGTGGGTGCTCACAGGTGGGGAGGACCACACCCTCATCGGCACGATCGATGGGTCCGCACCGGTTGGGTTCCGTTCGATTGGCGCAGTCACCCGCAAGCCCGGGGTGCGCATCGACGGCGAGGCCCCAGAATTGACCACCGGATGGGAGAGTTTCTAAATGTTGCCCGTGCACGAATCTTGGCAGGAACCGCTCGCTCCGGTGGAAGATCGAATCCACGCAATGGGGCAGTTTTTGCGCACAGAGGACGACTACCTGCCGCGTGGCCACGATATTTTGCGGGCTTTTGCGGATCCGTTCGACGATGTCCGGGTCCTCATCCTGGGCCAAGACCCGTATCCGACCCCAGGACACCCGATGGGGCTCGCGTTTTCCACCCAGCCTGGGGTGGCGGCGCCAAGGTCGCTGGTGAATATCTACAAAGAGCTGCAGGCTGATCTGGGTATCCCGCCCCGGGCGGATGGGGACCTGTCGTCGTGGTCGTCGCAAGGCATTTTGCTGCTCAACAGGGTGCTTACCGTGCGTCCGAGAAAGCCCGCGTCACACCGTGGCAAAGGCTGGGAAGAGGTTACCCAGGCCGCAATTGAGGCGCTTGTCCGCCGAGATGCGCCACTCGTAGCTATCTTGTGGGGCCGTGACGCACAGACAGCTGCGAGATTTTTGGGGGATACTCCCCGGATTGAGTCGCCGCATCCGTCGCCGTTATCAGCATCGCGCGGTTTCTTCGGTTCGCGCCCGTTCTCGCGTGCAAATGAAGCGCTTCAAGCACAGGGTGCGAATCCCATCGACTGGAGTCTGTAACAGCTCCCTGTAAGCTTTCGCTTCATGTCTGTCACTCCGCTTATCGACGCCGCAGGGTTGCGTGCGTGGGCCCAACGCGCCTCCGCCGAGCTGGAGCGGCGCCGAGTGGAGATCAACAGCCTCAACGTCTTTCCCGTGCCGGACTCCGATACGGGCTCCAACATGGCGCACACGATGCGTTCAGCCTGCGAGCAAGCAGCTTTGCTTGGCGACGACGCCAGCGCCGTCGATGTCGCCGAAGCCCTGGCCGTCGGCGCTGTACGTGGAGCACGCGGCAACTCAGGTGTGGTGTTGTCCCAGGTGATGCGTGGAATCGCGCAGTCTGTCAAAGACGATGCTTCGGACGGGGAGATGGTCGCGGACGCATTGGCGCATGCCGTGAAGTTTGTGGACCAAGCCATTGCGGATCCGGTGGAAGGCACCGTGATTACGGTGCTCCGAGCGGCGTCTGTGGCTGCCCAACAAGCGGTGGAGGACATTGGGCGTCCGTTGAGTTTGCTCGATGTTGTAGCACCTGCGACATCCGCGGCCAGGGTGGCCTTGGCCAACACGCCGTCGCAGCTGCCAGTGCTGCGCGAGGCCGGAGTGGTTGATGCCGGCGGTACCGGTGTGGTGATTCTGCTCGAGGCGCTGTTGGAAGAGGTAGAGGATAGTCCCGCAACGGCACCCGATGGTGATGTCCAAGAGAGCGCCGTACGCAGCGCAGAAAGCAGCACAGAAGCCAGTGCAGAAAGCACCCCGGCACCTGCTGAAGGGGCAGACCGCGACGTGCACGTTGACATGGCGCATGCGGGGCCGTCGGGTCGGGAGCACTCCCTTGAGGTGCTCTTTGGGTTTCAGGGCGATATTGCGGAGTTGGAAACCGAGCTGCGCCCCTTGGGCGACAGCCTGGTCATCGCTCGGCTATCTGATACGGAAGCCACTGTGCACATTCACTCGCTCGATGCAGGTGCTGTGATTGAGACGGCGTATCGCCTCGGCAAGGTCCAAAACCTGCGCCTTGAAGTGCTCCCGGGTGCCCCAGTGGTGCGAAACCCCGATCGCTTGATTGTGGCCGTGACTCCTCCCGGCTCCCTGACAGAGCTGTATAAGGAAGCAGGCGTGGTCACTGTTGCCCCGGGCGACGAGGTGATCTCGGACATGCTCTCCGTGATTCGGCGTTCGGGCAGCAACGAGATCATCGTGCTGCCGAATGGGCTGCTCAGTAACCGGAATCTCGCTGCCGTGGAGAAAGCAACCCGAGCGCTGGAACAGACGATCACACTGCTTCCTACAGTCCGGTTAGTCTCCGGTATTGCAGCGCTGTCTGTGCACGATCCGAACCAGCCGCTGGCTACCGCCGCGTTTTCCATGTCTGAGGCGGCTGGCGAGATGCGTACGGCAGTGGCTCACCGCGCAAAGAAGGGCGCGCTGACACTCAGCGGCGCGGTTGCCAAGGGTGATGTGGTGGTCACCGCACGTGGGGAGACGCTGCTTATCGCCGAAGACCCGCTCGATGCTGTGAAGCGGGCATGCAAACGCCTGCTCGAACACGGCGGGGAGCAAGTCACGGTGCTGTTTGACCCAGCTGAGCTGTCGGAGGAGGAGCTTCGCACGCTGAACACTGAGCTCGGCGTCCAGGTCATGGTTTATCCTGCAGATGGATTGCAAGCATGTGCGGAGATCGGGGTGGAGTAAATGCTGGGGTTTGAGGACAATCGGCCACTGACTGAGGTTATTCCTGCGAAGCAGGCACGGGCGATTGAGAAACACCTCAACATTTCCACGTGTGGCGAGCTGCTTCGGCACTATCCGCGACGCTACCTGCACTACGGCACCGGTGCTGACCTGACCGGGGTCGAAGCAGGCGATACTATCACCGTGATCGGCGAGGTCGTCGACGCCAACACGTTTTACACCAAAAAGACGCCCAAGCGGCCGATTACCAAGGTGATGATCCACGATGGGCGTACGGAGTTCCAAGCCACCTTCTTCGGCTCCCAATATGCCCAACGGGTGCTGAAGCCGGGTCGGCGCGCGATGCTGACGGGCAAGTTGGATTTCTACCGTAATCAGCCTCAGCTGCAGCACCCTGACTTCGTGCTCATGGACGGTCCTACTGAGGCGACCGGTTCCATGCGTCAGCTGTCTCACTTCGGCGATCTGGAAGAAATGCTGCGTGGCCGCCAGTGGCTTCCCCTGTATCCGGCGTCGAAGCAGGTCAGCACGTGGACGATTATGGGGGCTGTGCATGCGGTGTTGAAATCGCTGCCGCGTATCGACGAGCCCCTTGGCTTCACCCCCATCGGCCTGCTACCCCTCAATGCAGCGGTCCGCCAGATTCACGAGCCTGGTGCGGAAGGCCCTGCACGGGCGAAGGAGCGACTGAAGTACGACGAGGCGCTCTCGGTCGCGCTGGCGATGGGTGTGCGACGCATCGACACCTCCGCTCACAGGGCGCCCGAGATGCCCTATGTGAAGGGGGGCGATGAGGACAAGCTGCTGGACGGTCTGCCGTTCCCGCTGACCCGCGGCCAGAAGGAAGTGATCACGGACATCACGGCTGATATGTCCAAGACGGTGCCGATGAGTCGCCTGCTCCAAGGCGAGGTTGGCTCCGGAAAGACGGTGGTGTCGCTGATGGCGATGCTCCAGGCCGTCGATAACGGCGCGCAGGCGGCATTGCTTGCTCCGACGGAAGTTCTCGTGCTGCAACACGCGCGTTCGCTAACGTTCACTCTCATGCGTGCGGGTCTCCCCACCCGGGTGGTGGCGCTGACAGGATCGATGACGGTCGCGCAGCGCCAAGAGGCACTGCTGAAGATTGTTTCCGGGGAGGCCGACATTGTCGTCGGTACGCACGCCCTGCTCCAAGAGGGCGTGGACTTTTTCAACCTGGGGCTTGTCGTTGTCGACGAACAACACCGCTTCGGCGTAGAGCAACGCGACGCCCTGCGTGCCAAAGCGGGGGAGACCACACCGCATTTGCTGGTGATGACGGCAACGCCGATCCCACGCACCATTGCGATCACGGTGTTCGGCGATTTGGAAGTATCCACGCTGCGCGAACTTCCTGGTGGGCGCAAGCCGATCCAGTCTGCGGTGGTCCCGGAATTCAAACCGCGCTGGGTGGAGCGCGCTTGGGAGAAGATCCGCGAAGAAGTTGCAGCCGGGCACCAGGCCTACATTGTGTGTCCGCGTATCGACGGCGAAGGCGGCGTACTTGAGGTTGCCGAGCATCTCGCCGCAACGGAGTTTGCGGACCTGACCGTCGGCATCCTGCACGGACGCCTCAAAGGCGACGAGAAAGACAACGTCATGGCGGACTTCGCCAAAGGCGGCATCGACGTGCTGGTGTCCACGACGGTGATCGAGGTCGGCGTGGATGTGCCGAACGCCACGGTGATGGTCGTGCGCGAGTCGGAGCATTTCGGTGTCTCCCAGTTGCACCAGCTGCGCGGCCGAGTTGGGCGTGGCGGCAACCAGTCGCTGTGTCTGTTCCACACGCTCACGGAGGAAGGCAGCCCCGGCTTCACCCGCGTATCCCAGGTAGCGGCGACAGCGGACGGGTTCGCGCTCGCGGAGCTTGACCTGCTTAACCGCGGCGAAGGTGACGTGCTTGGCACAGGCCAGTCCGGCATCAAACGCACGCTGCGGTTGATTAACTTGGTTGAGGACTACGACATCGTTAAACGTGCCTACGACGACGCCGCCACCTTGGTAGCAAACCAACCCGAGTTCGCCAGGGCAGCCACCGCCGGGTTTGTGGCAGAAGACTTCGAATATTTGGACAAGAGTTAGCTGGTTAAAGTTATGGGAATGAACCGCATCATTTCGGGAGAAGCCCGCGGCCGGAAGATCAAAGTGCCGCCGGCAGGAACGCGACCTACATCCGACCGGGCCCGCGAGGGGCTGTTTTCGTCGTTGCAGGTGCGTTTCGGGTTCGTCGATAAGCATGTGCTCGACCTGTTTGCAGGCTCGGGTGCGCTCGGGCTCGAGGCCGCGTCGCGTGGTGCGGCAGAGGTCGTGCTGGTGGAGAGCGACCCTGAGGCAGCGAAAATCATCGAATACAACGCAGGCGTGGTCAAGCACCCCAACGTGCACATCCACCAGATGAAGGCGTCGACCTACGTTGCATCGGCGCCGAAGAAACACTTCGACATGGTGCTGGCAGACCCTCCATACGAACTAGCAGACGAGGCGGTCGCAGAGATGGTCGAGGCCCTCAAACCTGCGCTGGCGGATGGGGCAGTGGTTGTCGTTGAACGCCACCGCGAAAGCCCGGAGACTGCATGGCCTGCGGAGTTCACCCCGACCGGCCAGAAGCTCAAGCGTCGCATCTACGGTATTGCACGTATGGATATGGCGGTCTACGCCGACCCGGAAGCAGAGGACAACTAAATTGACCATCGCAGTCTGCCCTGGCTCGTTCGACCCGATCACGAACGGGCACCTCGACATTGTCACCCGTGCCCTTCGTCATTTCGACGAAGTGATCGTGCTGGTCACTGGCAACCCAACGAAGACGTCGGGGCTGTTTACTATCGACGAGCGCGTCGACCTCATCCGCGAAGCCACCTCACACCTTGAGGGCGTCCGCGTGGATAGCTGGGCGGGTCTATTGGTCGATTACACCACCCAGCACGACATCAGCGCGCTGATTAAGGGCTTGCGCTCCTCGCTCGATTACGAGTACGAACTGCCGATGGCACAGATGAACCGACGCCTGACCGGCGTGGATACCTACTTCCTGCTGACGGATGAGAAGTACGGCTACATCTCGTCCTCGCTAACCAAAGAGGTTGCGAAGTACGGCGGTGACATTTCCGGACTCGTGCCGGAGAGCGTCCACGACGCGATTCGGGAGAAATTCAGCAATTGATCGTGTTGATCGCCGTCGCGCTCGCAGTTGTGATGGGCGCTGGGCTGCAGCGCATTTCCGGCATGGGACTGGGTCTGATCACCGGGCCTGTGCTCTCGTTGCTGTTGGGACCTGTGGTTGGCGTGCTCATGATCAACGTTATCGCCATGGTCAATGCGGTGTTTAACACCTGGGGGATGCGCCGCGACATCGATTGGTCTAAGTTCTGGCCGATCGCAGGCGCGCTCATCATCGGCGTGCTTCCCGGGGTGTGGGTGGTCTCTCACGTATCGACGAGCGCCCTGCTCATCATCGTCGGTGCCCTGTTACTCATCGCCCTGTCAGTGGTGACGTTGGGCAAGCGCTACGTGCCCCAGATCGAAGGTGTGGTTCCTGCAGCTGCCGCTGGCGCCGTCGGCGGATTCATGAACACCTTGGCGGGTGTTGCCGGGCCAGCGTTTACCGTTTACGCTCACGCGGCACGTTGGCCACAGCGCATCTATGCCGCCACCTTGCAGCCGTTGTTCTTCGTCGCCGGCGCACTGTCGTTCGGGGCAAAGGAACTCTCTGGTGCGGCGGATATTTCCTCGATCAACCCCTGGCTGTGGGTCGCCTCTTTTGGCGGCATGCTTCTCGGAATCACCGCGGGAAAGCGGCTGGCCCCGCACGTACCGTCCGCGAAGGCCTACCGCATCGCGCTCGGGCTTGCGTTCTTCGGAGGCGCCACCACGCTAGTCCGCGGCCTCGCAGGCTTGTTGTAGCGATGAAAAACGGCCGCCCGGATGTGGGCGGCCGTTTCGCGTAAGGGAGTGTCCTGCTAGAACAGCGTGGAGACGAACGACTTCGTACGCTCGTGTTGTGGGTTATCCAGCACCTGTTCCGGTGTGCCGTACTCGATGATCTGGCCACCATCCATGAACGCGACCTTGTCTGCGACCTCGCGGGCAAACGACAGTTCGTGAGTGACCACCAGCATGGTCATGCCATCATCGGCGAGCTTGCGCATCACACGCAGCACTTCGCCAACGAGTTCGGGGTCGAGGGCGGAGGTGGGCTCGTCGAAAAGCATCAGCTTCGGATCCATTGCAACCGCACGGGCAATTGCCACACGCTGCTGCTGGCCACCGGAGAGCTGAATCGGATACGCGTCAGCCTTCGACTCAAGACCGACCATCGCAAGCAGCTCCTTCGCGCGCGCAGTGGCCTCTGCAACCGGCTGGCCCTTGACGTGCACCGGGGCTTCGATGATGTTGTCCAGCACCGTGCGGTGGCCGAACAGGTTGAAGTTTTGGAACACCATGCCGATTTCGCGGCGCTGCTTGGCGGCGTCCTTCTCACTCATCTCGTAGAGCGCGCCGTCGCGCTCCTTGTAGCCGATCAACTCGCCGTCGACGTACAGGCGACCCGCGTTGACCTTTTCCAAGTGGTTCACACAACGCAGCAGCGTGGACTTACCAGAGCCGGACGGACCGATCAGGCACGTCACCTCGCCGGGGGCGACCTCAAGGTCGATGCCCTTGAGCACGTCGAGGCTACCGAAGGACTTCCAGACATCTACCGCCTGGATCATAGGAGTTTCCTTGACGGTCATTAGCGCTGTCCCTTCTTCTGCGGTTCTTCGACAATTTCAACGTTGTTCGGAATGGTGCCCTCGGCGTCAGCCAGGCTGGCGAGCTGGCGAGCAGTGAGCTGGCGGGTAGCACCGCGGTCGAAGTAGCGCTCCAGGTAGTGCTGGGCGACCATGAGCAACGACGTGATCACCAGGTACCAGGTCGCAGCCACCAGCAGGAGCGGCACTGGCTGGAACAGGGCGGCGGCGATATCCATAGAGCGGCCGTAAAGCTCAAGCGAGTACGGCACAGCAACGACGAGCGAGGAGGTCTTGAGCAAGGAGATGAACTCGTTGCCGGTCGGCGGGATGATGATGCGCATTGCCTGTGGCAACACGGTTCGGGTCATTGTCTGACCCCAGCTCATACCCAACGCCTTGGAGGCCTCAACCTGGCCTTCCGGCACAGCGGAGACACCAGAGCGGACGATCTCTGCCATGTAGGCGGCCTCATTCAAACCGAGGCCAACAACGGCCAGGGTAAACGCTGAAGAGGTAAACGGCTCAAGCGGAATCTGGGCGAAGCCGACGTTGATCGAGTCGTAGATCGCGCCAATCAAGCCCCAGAACATCAACTGGACGTAGACCGGGGTACCACGGAAGATCCACAGGAACACCCACGCCACTGTCTTGAACACCGGGTTCGGGCTCATGCGCATGACGGCCAACAGCACACCGCCGACAACGCCGAGCAGCATCGCCAGCACCGTGATTGCAATGGTGTGCAGGGCCGCCATAGCGATGCGGGTATCCAGCAGGTACTGGAAGTAGATGTCCCAGCCGTAAGCCTCGTTTCGGGCCGCGCCGATGACAAACCAGACCACAAGCAGTACAAGAATCACTGCGAGCGTCCACCGTCCAGGGTGGCGCAGCGGTTTCGCCTCGATATGCTCAGGACGCTTGCGTTCGCCCTGAGAGGCGACGTACTGGGAATAGGGGGTGCTCATGCTTAGTGTTCTCCCACTGGTTGTTCGTTAATCAAAGCCTGGTCGAGCAGACCTGTCGAGATATTCCATTGCGCAAGGATGCGCTGGTAATCGCCGGTATCGATGAGGTGCTGCATCGCGGCAGCCATCGCCGGCGCAAGCGCAGAACCCTTCGGCACAGCAATGCCGTACGGCGCGGCGTCAAACATGTCGCCGATCATTTCCATCTTGCCGTCGGAGCGCTCCACAGCCCACGCGGTAACAGGGGAGTCGGCGCTGTAAGCATCGGCGCGCCCGACAAGCGTTGCAAGCGCTGCGTTGTCTGCTGTGTCGAAGGCAAGCACAGTAATCGGGTCCTTGCCCGCTGCTTCGCAGGCTTCTGACTTCGGACGAACGTCGTCGGTCTCCGAAACCGTCGTACGCTGCACCGAGACCGTCAAACCGCACGCATCATTCGGATCCACGTCGGCGCCAGGAGCGGCAGCCCACTGAATACCCGCGTAGAGGAAATTGATGAAGTCGAAGGTCTGGCGGCGTTCCTCGTTATCGGTAAAACCTGAAGCACCGGCGTCGAGGCTGCCGCTGGAGACAGCGGGCAGGATCATCGAGAAGTCCATGTCTGCAACATCGAAGTCCATCCCCATGACACCAGCGAGTGCACGGGCAATGTCCATCTCCACACCGATGACCTGCCCGGTGGAGTCTTTGAACTCGAACGGGGCGAACGGTGGGTTCGCGCCGACGTTGAGCACGCCGTCTGCGGCAATTTCTGGCGGCACCATCGCCGCAATCTCAGGTACGGCGTCCGGAACGATCGGCTCCCAGCCGTCCGGGTTGCCGCCCTCTGTGTTAGTAACGCAGCCCGCGAGCGGCAGGGCCGCGGCGAGCACAGCGGCGAAAAGACGCCGCTTTGCGTGGGGTGGGTAATGCATTGGTCTCCCGCATACGATGAATACTTGCGTAGTCCCGTATATTACGCGCCGAATGCGGGATGATAAAACGCACCGCCCGAGCAGTAGAAACTACTGTGTTGCCATACGAATACCACGCATAGCCAGCTCAATGATCTGGCCAATGACGATCATGCCGAGGACGACCGGGATCCACACGGAAGTACGCTGGCTGGATCCTTCTGAGCTCAGGGCGAAATCGCCGGTGAAAAGCCCTTTGCCCATCTTTGCGGAGCCCTGGGCTTCCATCTTCCACAGCTCAACCGGGTTAGCAGTATCCGGGATGGAAGAGCCCCTTGCCCAAGCTTGGACGACCTCCTTGCCTTCGCCTTCTTCCATGTCGTCGGTCCACTCGGTAAACATCTCGGAGCTAGACACCTTCTTCAGCGGGTTTTTCTCCGGATCGATGTACATCGGATCCTTCTCCGGGTTCGGCTCAAGAGCCTCGATGAGCCCCTTCGGCTTGTCCTTGGAGTCCTTGCCGTCTGTGCTGTCCTTGTTGCTCTCAGCGTCCTTCTTTGCCGAGCTGGTCGCGTCAGACAGCGCAGCAAACGAATCGATGGTGTCCTTCAGCGCGTTGCTCGGGGAGACTGGAGCGTCCTCTTGCGCTGCCCCTTCCTGTGCATGTGCGGGAACCGTCAGCGTGGTCAACATGAGTGCTCCGGCGACAAAGCCGGCGATATAGGTCTGGCGCATGCGCCGTAGTCTAACCAAGCCATCGCCTAATGCCCATGTTGCTCTTCTCTACCTGCGTTAGACTGGCGAAATGACTACCACCATTTTGGGCTGGCTGACAGAAGAAACCATCGAAGACGCCGCAGGTTCAGGAGCATTTAACCGAGGGAAAAAAATCTCCTCCGCAGATGTCACCATCCTTAGCGATACTGAATCTGAAGTTCAGGCCGCAGTCCAAGGGACGTGGACATACCGAACGACATTGTTTGTGCAAGGGGATCGGGTTGGCACTACGTGCGACTGCCCGGTGGGCACGCAATGGTGTAAACACGCGGTGGCAGTCGCACTTGCGCTGCTCATCCCGAACGAGCTCTCGTTCGACGATTCCGCGGTTACCGATTCCTCTGCTACCTCCAACGAGTCGGCTCCAGACGCGGTGGACACCTACGTGGATTCTGCCAGCCCAGGTGAACTGCGGCGACTCATTCACCATCTGCGGCAGATTCCAGAGGTCGAAGAGATGCTGGAGTTTAACGCCTTGAAGAGTTCGGGCGATGACAAACAAGTCCGTGAACACGTGAAATCGGCGATCACCGCTGCATCGCGGAAGAGCAGTGGATTTCGGGATTATTGGCAAAGTATGGAACTCGCACGGCACTGGAGCGATGCCCTTGACGTGGTCGAGGCGTACGTTGATGAGCACCGTGGCGTCGCAGTACGCCCCCAAATTGAGCGCGCGATCACGAGGTTGAATGCGGTTTTGGGACGTGCGGATGATTCTTCCGGGATGCTCGGCGACGAGCTGCATCGATGCTTCGACCTGCACGCGCGAGCATGCGCTGACGGCGTTGAGGACCAACAAAAACTTGCCAAGTGGTTGGTGAAGGAGACACTGGAAGCGCCGTTTCTTGAGCCTGATCTGAGGGCCTACGCGGGACTTCTCGGCGCTGATGCGGTCGAATCAATCGCCGCAGCTTTTGAGGCGAATCCACCGAAGTACGATGCCAAGGCGCTCTTCCTCGATGTTGCATTCTTGCGTGGCGACGACGACCAGATCGAATCAATGCTGCTCGACGGAAACTCCGTGAAGGACCTCATCGAGTTCTATGAGTCACGCGGCAGGAAAGATGAGGTTAAAGCAGTCCTTTCGAAGTGGGATACACCGATCCAGTGGAACGAAATCGATTTCTTTGAAAACCGATTGCGCGCCTACCTGGGAGACAAAGCGTTGTTGGACTACCGCATTGAGAAGTTCAAAGAAAACCCGGGAACAGTGACATTTGACCGCGTGATCCATGGACCGGGAGTGACCGAAGACGTGATCGACCTCATCCCAGAGGGCATCCCGGGCAGAGACGTGATGCTCCTGCAAGCGGCAATGAGATTCAACGATCCGGAATTGGGCCTGTCGGTGATAGATAGCGACGAGGTCGACGTTCACTCTGCATTTGAATTCGCCCGTTCAGTGCTATCCAGTCACGACCCGGAACGTGCACTTGAAATCATGCTCAGGGAACCTGAGCACATTGCTCGGGCAAGTGGCGACAGGGCGTACAAGCAGGCTGCCGCATCGGCGACGCAAATCATCGACTGCTTCCCGGCCGATCCAGTCGCGCGTAAGGCAGTGCTGGAAAAGATGGAAGAGCTAGCCATCCGTTACAAAAACCGGCCCAAGATGCTCAAGATTTGGCGCAGCTACGGCCTGATCAACTAGCCGCGAACCTTCAAATTGCTCCCGAGCTTGCTTGATCAGACGCTGGTAGCTTGTTTGGTACCTGACACTCAAGCCTTGGAGGTCATACTCTATGAGCAGGGATCTTGATATTACTGTGCTGCTGGTCTGTATCGGTGGAGTCCTGTTGATGATCGCCTGCTGGACCTTCTACATCCAGGGCGTGCGAAGGGCGCCCAAAACGGAGGAATGGTACGACGAGGGCGATGTAAACGGTTCAGAGAGCGATGGCGCGCTCTTCGTCTATCCCTACGGATCGCTGGTTATTGGTACTGCCAGTGCCTTCGTTTTGTTCGGAATTATGAACCTTCCCGAGCCTGTTGAAACGGTGTTGCTTGTTTTATGCATGGCTGCCGGGGGCATCGGAATCATTGGTTTTACGGGCGCGTTCGGGATTCCACTTCCGTGGCCGTTTGTGCCTCGGTGGGTCGTCGATATCCGCAAAGCCAAACGCGCTCGACGCCGCGAACGCAGAGAAGCCCGCAAGAAGGAAAAGAAGGGTTAACTAAGCTCGTGCAAATACGCCTAACAAATAGCCGGAGGTACGAATTGTGAGCCTGCAAAAGCTCTTGTGGATTTGCGCGGGCATCGGGACTCTTCTTGCGGGGTATTTACACGGGGCGCCTGCTCTTCTGCTCATCGCTCTTCTTTTCGTCGTTGCCATACCGACAGTGCTTCTCGTTGCGTCATCTACAGAGCTCAAAGGTGGACTTAAGTCCGTCGGCTTGCTTGCGGTCTGTATTGCTATAGGTGCCTTCGTTCCGCTCGTTCTTCCTTTCGCTTATGCCGTTTTCGTCTCAGTGAGCTGGTACTCGATTACCTCCGCTAATTCTCTATAGCGCTCTTGGTTCGCCTCATGCGGGGCGGGGCCGGACCACCATTGGCGACCGCGATCTCCTGTGCTGCCGTCAACGTGTCGTTGCTTGCTTCCGACTCGGCCTGGTGGTGAATTTCCGGGTTTTGAGGTTTAGGAAAGCGATGTTTACCAGCAGGCCGTGTCACTTCTTGCTGAAAACGAAAGGGGAGGGGGTTTCGGAAAATTTTTCCGAAACCCCCTCCCGAGTGGTGCCCCAGGTGAGACTCGAACTCACACTGGACGGGTTTTGAATCCGTTGCCTCTGCCAATTGGGCTACTGGGGCGACGCGCGAAAGTGTATCGCAGTTCACCCCGATGTGTGAAATCGCAGGTGGATTAGGTGCGGAAGGTCGTGTCGTGGCGCCCGCTAGACTGGCTGACCGTGACTACAACATCGGAAAAATCCAAGCGTTTGCTGTTGATCGACGGCCACTCGATGGCCTTCCGCGCGTTCTATGCGTTGCCTGCGGAGAACTTCTCCACGTCGGGTGGGCAGCACACGAATGCGGTGTACGGATTCTTGTCCATGTTTGCCAATATTCTTTCCGACGAAAAACCGACGCACGCTGCTGTCGCGTTCGATGTGGGCCGAAAGACGTTCCGTACGGAGCGTTTCCCGGAGTACAAGGCGCAGCGCGACGCGACCCCGCCCGAGTTCAAGGGCCAGGTTCCGCTGATTGAGGACGTGCTGGGGGGTCTCGGCATTGTGACCTTGAGCAAGGAGAACTTTGAGGCGGACGATATCGTCGCCACGCTTGTGACCCAGGCTCGTGCAGATGGTGACTACGAGATTGTTCTGGTCAGTGGTGATCGCGACTACATCCAGCTTGTCGACGACACCACGACCCTCCTGTACCCAATGCGTGGCGTGTCTACGATGACGCGCTTTAACCCGGCGGAGGTGGAGAAGAAATACGGCCTGACGCCTGAGCAGTACCCGGACTTCGCGGCCCTGCGCGGTGACCCTTCGGACAACCTGCCGAATGTGCCGAAAGTGGGGGAGAAGACCGCCACCAAGTGGATTACGCAGTACGGCACACTCGAGGGGCTTATCGAGCATGCGGACGAGTTAAAGGGGCAAGCAGCCAACAACTTCCGCGAGCGCATTGATCAGGTGCGGTTGAACCGTGAACTTACCGCGATGGTCACCGATGTGGAACTGCCCGTGGCGCCGGGTGATCTCGAACTCAAGCCAGCCGATGTCGCCCAGGTTGCGGCGCGTTTCGACGACCTCGAGTTCGGCGTGAATCTGCGCGAACGCGTGCTCGCCGCTGTACCGACCGATGGCAGCGCACCCGAACCTGAGACGGTGGAGCTGGCTGACGTGACGGTTGATAACGAGTCGCTGGACACCTGGCTGAGGTCCCATGAAGGTCAAGGCCTTGCCCTGTACCTTTCCGGTACGGCGACGCCTGGATCTGGTGATCTGACGGCGCTGGCTATCGTCGATAAGCAGCGCCACGGCATTGCGAAACTTGCCGCCGATCTGTCGGCTGATGAGGACAAGGCGCTGAAGACCTGGCTCGAGTCGGATGACCCGAAGTTCCTGCACGAAGCCAAGGCTGCCTATCACATGCTGCGTGGCCGCGGCATCGAGTTGCGCGGTATCGCACACGACACTGCGATCGCGGCGTATCTGCTGCGTCCCGGCCAGCGCACGTATGCGCTCGAGGATGTGTACCAGCGTCACCTGCAGCGCCAGCTCAGCACCAGCTCTGATCAGCTGAGCTTGCTGGATGATTCGGGCGACGTGGATGCGGCTGCGGCGATTCTGGAGCTTGCCGCAGAGTTGTCCAAGGACCTGCGCGAGATCAACTCCTACGAGTTGTACGCGGACCTCGAACTGCCACTGGTCACGGTGCTCGCGGAAATGGAGCACATTGGCATCGCCGTTGATCTGGACGTTCTGGAGGGGCTGCGCAAGGACCTGACGCACAAGGTTGAGCAGGTCGAAGAGCAGGCGCGTCAGCTGGTCGACGAGCCGGACCTGAACCTATCTAGCCCGAAGCAGCTCTCTGTCGTGCTCTTTGACAAGCTTGCGCTGCCGAAGACGAAGAAGACGAAAACGGGCTACTCGACTGCTGCGGCTGAGATCGAAGCACTCGCAGAGAAGAATCCGCACCCGTTCCTCGATTATCTGCTCGCGCACCGTGAGCACCAGAAGATGAAGTCCACGGTGGAAGGCTTGATTAAGACGGTGCAGCCGGATGGCCGGATCCACACCACGTTTAATCAGACTGTGGCCTCGACGGGGCGTCTCAGCTCGGCGGAGCCGAACCTGCAGAACATTCCGGTGCGTACTGAGGCCGGGCGCAAGATCCGCTCTGCATTTGTAGTTGGCGAGGGCTACGAATGCCTGCTTACCGCCGACTACTCGCAGATTGAGATGCGTGTGATGGCGCACCTCAGCCAAGACGAGGGCCTGATCGAGGCGTACCGGGCGGGGGAGGACCTGCACAACTTCGTTGGCTCCCGCGTGTTTGATGTTCCGATCGATCAGGTCACGCCAGAGCTACGTCGCCGGGTCAAGGCAATGTCCTACGGCCTCGTCTACGGCTTGTCTGCCTACGGCCTGTCGCATCAGTTGTCGATCTCTGCCGGTGAGGCGAAGGGCATTATGGAGAACTACTTCGAACGATTCGGCGGGGTAAAGCGCTACCTTGATGAGGTCGTCGAGCAGGCGCGTCGCGACGG
Organism: Corynebacterium sp. HMSC075D04; assembly: GCF_001815635.1. Taxonomy (NCBI): domain Bacteria; kingdom Bacillati; phylum Actinomycetota; class Actinomycetes; order Mycobacteriales; family Corynebacteriaceae; genus Corynebacterium; species Corynebacterium sp. HMSC075D04. Next base: position 41,830 of record NZ_KV821352.1, on the reverse strand, counting down.
CTACACCTCGACGGTGTTCGGTCGCCGCCGCTACTTGCCGGAACTCACAAGTGACAACCGAATCGCGCGGGAGAACGCCGAGCGTGCGGCGCTGAACGCCCCGATCCAGGGCACTGCTGCGGACATCATCAAGGTTGCGATGCTTCGTGTCGACGACGCCTTGCGCGACTACGCATCACGTGTCCTCCTGCAGGTGCACGATGAGTTGGTGCTCGAGGTTGCCCCGGGCGAGCTAGACGCCGTCCATGCGATCGTGGAGCGCGAAATGGACAAGGCAATCGAACTCCTCGTCCCGCTAGAGGTGTCTGCAGGTACTGGCGCAAACTGGGAAGAGGCGGCGCACTAGCCGCGAGTACGTTTCGGGAAAGCACGAGGCGGGCATCACGTGAAGCACGCAAACTTCATCTGATGCCCGCCTCGAGTACGGCGTCCCCAGTTACCGTATCCCCCGACGTGGCCCAACCCCCCAGGCCATTTCCTCTTTCTATTTTGTTACCACCTAGCGGCGGGGTTCTCGATTAGGTACCGAGCCTCAGACAGTGCTTATATTTCACTCTGTTCTGGGGCTATTCCTCAAGAACCAGGTAAAACCTTAATTGCTACTGAGCGGGCGCACAAGCAATACACAGTAACTGTTAAGCATGTGACGGAATGTCTAATAAGTCGCAGCTTATGTGGACAGGTGAACGGCTTTTTGGATCCTTTAGTTACGTGGGGGTAAGTGCCAAAATCCTACCCCCGACACCTACCCCCGCTGGGGTGTTAGCGAGGCCTGATTGGCCTACACGTCACTGACGGTTTTCTCGTCGGAGGCATCCTCGACTGCGTCTTCAACTGCTTCTTTAAATTCATCCTCCTCGAGATTGGAGTCTTCAGCGAGATCTTCAATCTCGTCCGAGGTGTCGTCGTCAAGCGCGGCCTCAACAGCTTGAGCGCGGCGCTCGCCTTCTTCTTTCAGGCGGGTGCGGTGGCGGAAGTAGACGACGGTCATCACTGTCATCACGAACAGGCCGAGGTAGCCCAGGATCGGGTACAGGTTGGAAACGAGCGGCTGGAAGCCGGCGAAGGAAAGGCCAAAACCGACAATGCAGGCGATGGCATAGACCGGGTAGAAGCGCTCTGGGTTCTTTCTGGTGAGTCGCTTTGCCAGCGCGTAGAACATGCCCAAACAGGTGTTGAACACCATGAGGAAGATCACCCAGGTCATGATGAAGCCCAGGACTGGGTGGACGTTATCCAGCACGGTCAAAAGTGGCATGTCGTGGCCGTTTACTGCCTCGACCTGCATGAGCAGCGCGGCTACAAGAAGGGCAAGAAGTGCCACGTAAATGAGTCCACCAAGGACTCCGCCAATCCGCGTGCTCTTCGTGTCAAACTCATCACCGGCCATCACGATCGCCATCGAGACACCGCATAGGGCGTTTAGTCCCGTGTGGTTGAGTGCACCCAAGAACCAGTACGGGGTGCCGTCAGCGCGGTTTACTTCGTTGCGCGCAAAGTTATCCACCTCAGACCAGTCGACGCTGATCTGGGTGAACGAATAGATCGCGCCGATGAGCACAAAGATCACCAGCAGGGGAGTTGCCCAAGCGATGACAGAGGCGACGCGGTCAACGTCGAATCGGCCGACGATAAGCATCAGTGCAAGCATGAGTACCGCGCCCACCCAAATCTGCCAGTCGAATGCTTGGTTCAGGTTCGAGCCTGCGCCAGCAAACATGACGAAGCCAACGGAGAACATGCAGATAACCGCAGACCAGTCCATGAGGAACGCGGCAGGCTTCGATGCCACCTTGTAGAAGACTTCATTGTGTTCGTCGGCGAGGAAATACGACCCGAATGTGACAAACGCGGTGGCGGCTAGCAGCATGGTCACGCCAGCAACGATTACACCCCAAAAGCCCTGGGTGCCGTAGGCGACGAAGTATTGGAGTGCTTCCATGCCGGAGGCAAAACCCGCTCCGACGACGATGCCGACGAACGATGCTGCGACGGCAAGGCTGCGTTTCCACATAGGGTGAACACACTTTCTGAGTTGTAGAGTTATGGACTTACGTCATGGTAGTCCCTTGCTTATAAACTGCGTTGCAGTGCCCGGGGTCCAGATCATTTGCTCTAGCTGCGGAAAGTGTCTACACTCGTGCGGGCGTGTCTACGCGCGAGCTTGGCGTCCATCGTAATAGGAGGGTGTGGCGACCAGCCCGCTGCGAGATCAGCAACCGCGAGCGTTTCGGCGCTTACGCTGCTGAGAGAGACGCTTCTGTCCAATCACGATCTCCTATTTTTTCGGAGCACATACTACTTATGCGCACTACCAACGCACCCCAGGTTGCCATCAACGACATCGGTGGCCCTGAGGAATTCCTCGCCGCAGTCGACGAGACCATCAAGTACTTCAACGACGGTGACATCGTCACCGGCACCGTGGTCAAGGTTGACCACGACGAGGTCCTGCTCGACATCGGCTACAAGACCGAGGGCATCATCCTCACCCGCGAGCTCTCCATCAAGCACGACGTTGACCCGGAGGACGTGGTCGAGGTCGGCGATGAGATCGACGCGCTTGTCCTGACCAAGGAGGACAAGGAAGGCCGCCTGATGCTGTCCAAGAAGCGTGCTCAGTACGAGCGTGCTTGGGGCACCATCGAGGAGCTGCAGGCCAACGACCAGCCGGTTACCGGTACGGTCATCGAGGTCGTCAAGGGTGGCCTCATCCTCGACATCGGCCTGCGCGGCTTCCTGCCGGCATCGCTGGTCGAGATGCGTCGTGTTCGCGACCTGGATCCGTACATCGGCCAGGAGCTCGAGGCGAAGATCATCGAGCTGGACAAGCACCGCAACAACGTGGTCCTGTCCCGCCGCGCTTACCTGGAGGAGACCCAGTCCGCGGTCCGCTCCGACTTCCTGCACCAGCTGCAGAAGGGCCAGGTCCGCAAGGGCGTTGTGTCCTCCATCGTCAACTTCGGTGCATTCGTTGACCTTGGCGGCGTTGACGGCCTCGTCCACGTCTCCGAGCTGTCCTGGAAGCACATCGACCACCCGTCTGAGGTTGTCGCTGTTGGCGACGAGGTCACTGTCGAGGTGCTCGACGTCGATCTCGACCGCGAGCGCGTCTCCCTGTCACTGAAGGCGACCCAGGAAGATCCGTGGCGCGTCTTCGCCCGCACCCACGCTGTGGGCCAGATCGTCCCGGGCAAGGTCACCAAGCTGGTTCCGTTCGGTGCGTTTGTCCGCGTCGAAGAGGGCATCGAGGGCCTCGTCCACATCTCCGAGCTGGCTCAGCGCCACGTCGAGGTTCCGGACCAGGTTGTCAACGTCAACGAAGAGGTCATGGTCAAGGTCATCGACATCGACCTGGACCGTCGTCGTATCTCCCTGTCGCTCAAGCAGGCTGACGAGGACTTCGTCGAAGAGTTCGATCCGTCCCGCTACGGCATGGCCGACTCCTACGACGAGCAGGGCAACTACATCTTCCCGGAGGGCTTCGACCCGGAGACCAACGAGTGGATGGAAGGCTACGACGAGGCTCGCCAGCAGTGGGAGGCTCGTTACGCCGAGGCAGAGCGTCGCCACCAGGCACACGCTGCCCAGATCGAGCGTCACCGCGCCGCTGCAGCCGAGGCTGCAGAGCAGGCTGGCGATCAGGCCAATTACTCCTCTGAGTCTGCAGCTGCAGCTCCGGCAGCTGACCAGGCTGAGGAGAACATCGGCTCGCTGGCTTCCGACGAGCAGCTCGCTGCTCTGCGCGACAAGCTTGCTGGCAACTAAGCCACGACGAGTTCGTGCTTAGGGATTGCCTTTAAGCAATCAGCGTCAGCGCCCCGCATCACCGTCATGGTGGGCGGGGCGCTTTGCTATCTTCACATGCATGAAGAAAGTTGGACTCACGGGCGGAATCGGCAGCGGCAAATCCACAGTCGCACGAATGCTGGCAGACGAAGGCTTCCCAGTAGTGGACGCCGACCAGATCGCACGAGAGATCATGGAACCAGGATCACCGGTGCTCGCACAGGTCGCGGAGGTTTTTGGCGAGGACCTTATCGACGACACCGGCGCCTTAAACCGCGCAGAGCTGGCGAAACGCGCTTTCTCTTCGACGGAGCAAACGGAGAAATTGAACGCTTTAACGCACCCGGCCATCCGCGCTGAATCCAACCGGCGATTCGATGAGGCAGAGAAGGCAGGCGCTCGCGCGGTGATTTACGACATGCCGTTGCTTGTGGATCTCGGTCTACACCACGACATGGACATGACGGTCGTCGTCGATGTTGATGTGGACGAGCGGGTACGCAGGCTCGTCGACAAGCGGGGGCTCACTGAAGCGGACGCGCGGGCGCGCATCGCGCAGCAGGTTGACGACGACACCCGACGGGCGGCAGCCGACATCGTTGTGGATAACAACGGGCCGCTCGAGGCACTTGCAGCACAGGTAGAAAAGGTCGTACGGATGATTGACGCGTGAGTTTCTCACTGGAAATACCGCGGAAATTCACTCTATGGCAATCATTGATTTACCTACGCCTTTTAGCGTGACGCGGTATGGGAACTTGGGATACAGGGCCGTTTGATAACGACCCCGCAATCGAAGCGGTTGACGCAGTGGTCAACGGCACATTCGACATTGCCCAATTCCGTTTCGATTGTGGGCTTGGGTCGCTGGGAACTGATGAGGCTGCATCCGTCATCGCGCTTGCTGCCATGCTTAACGGACATTTCCCCGAGCGACATAGTGGTGCCGGCGTCGATTCGCCGTTCACATTCGACGATCGGCAGTGGATCAGACGGCGCGCCCGTTCGATTCTTCGACCAGGTGGCTCGGAGCTCTACTCCATGTGGGAGGACGCAGGCGAACTTGACCAGTGGCTTGCCGAAGTGCGAAAGTACGCCGTCTGACTGTCCTTACTCAGCGTTTGTGCTCAACGTAGCGCAGAACTGCCAGAGCAACTCGCCGGCCTTTGTCAGGTTGGCCAGGAACTCTTCCGGCTGTTCGGCAGTCGCTGCGTTCCAGGAGACGCAATACTCCGTATCGTCGTGCAGCGGGGTATACGCGATGCCGAATCCTTCTGGCAACGCCGGTGCGAAGCAGTAGCGAACGATCTGAGCAGCGCCGCCGATCGAGGTCGTGGATAAGAAATCGCGACGAGCAGCGGTTACACGCGTGTCGTTGAAGAATGCGTGAGTGTCGTCGATAGTCGCCATCATCTGGATATGTCGGTCGAAGCCGTTGCCAGACTTGCACCGCTTCACCCATGCCCGATGCGCGTTAATAGCGGCCTCGAGGCCAGCCTGTTCAGCCGTACCCTCCACAAGCGCTCGCGCAAAAGCAGCAGCCTCGGGTGTGGCGGCGCGCAAGCACTCCGTGCGTCCGGCACGGAACTCACGCATGTCAACGGCCTCATATGCCGCGCGTACTCGGCCGTAGGTCAGTTGCTGCGCGATAGTCATCATTAACTGCGCTGAAGCATCGCGGCTGAACTTCAACGGCAGGTCCGCAGGCTGGTCAAACGGCACGTGCACGATGCGGGTACGCAATTTCTCCGCCGCGTCCGCAACCTCGGCAACGCTCTTCTCGATGCGCGTGGTGAGCGCGTTATCGAGATCCCAGCGCAGTTCCTGCGGCTTTGCGACGAAATCTGCGCCGACACCGATCTCCGCTTCTTGCATGCGCGTGATCGCGGTAACGAGGGTTCCGCCGTCCTGGCACGAGTGCTCAACGTGCACTGCACTCCAGGGATCTGTCAGGCTGAACTGGTAGCTCAGCGGCTTGTACGTCCATGCACCACGGGGGAGGAAGGTCAGTTCGTTGATCCGCTCCTCGTCGGAAGCGTGTGTGGTTACTCCGTAGTCGATCAGGTCGACGGTGAAGAGGAACTCCTGCAGACGTTTGTACACATCGCCGTTGTCGCCCTGTGCCAACATGTCCGGCAGTACTTCTGCAAGCGTTTCGGAGCCGAGCAGCGATGCCGCGTTGAAGTCCACGCTCTGCTTGCGCGGGGCGTCCAGAACCGTCTCAAGCGCGTTTCGCAGCTTCGGAGCTGCAATCGGCTCGCCAGCCTCGTCGGTCACGGGTACTGCGTAAAGGTGCCCATCGACAAACACGCCGATCTCGCGGTTGGCAGTGCCTGCGGTGGCGACGATGATCTCATCCTCACCGGCACTCGGGTGGCGCAGCCCTCCGCCAAAGACAAACCACTGGTCTTGGGTAATGCGGTTGCCGCGCGCGTCCACGTAGTCCGGCAAGTCATCTCCCGCAGCTTGGAGGTGAACAACCAACGCTCGCCGGATGCCGTCAACCACACGGTCCAAGCCAGTCTCCTCAGATGGCAGCGCCAGCTGGAAACCCACGTTCGTCGTCAGTGTCAGTGGCCCACGGGTTGCCAGGTAGCTCGAATACCACTCGTCGGAAAGCCAGTTCGTGCCTTCGGCCTCACGGGTTGCTGCGCGCTGCCGCAGTGCCTCGTCGAGACGCGGGGCTTGCGACTGCGCGAAGTCAGCGACGATCGCCTTCGCTTCTGCAAGCTCGGTCTCGTCGAGAACCGCCTCAAGCGCATGAATGTAAGCCTCGAGCGTGGACGAAAGATCCGGAACTGGCAAAGCTTTCAGATCGCGCGTCAACGGGTGCGGAGTAATGGGCACTTAAAAGCCTTTCTTCAAAGAGAGTTAAAGTTCCGGGATATTTGCTAACAAGGACTTGGTGTACTCGTGCGTTGGCCGCTCAAGAACATCATCGACTGGCCCTTCGTCCACGATAACGCCCTTGTTCAGCACCGCAATACGCGTGGCGGTGTGACGTGCCAGCGCAATGTTGTGGGTGACAAACAGCATCGATAGACCGCGCTCTGCGCGAAGGTCTGCAAGAAGCTCGAGGATCGATGCCTGGACCGACACATCGAGAGCCGACGTGATCTCGTCGCACACCAACACGTCAGGAGCATTCACGAGCGCACGCCCAATCGCAGCGCGTTGGCGCTCACCACCGGACAGATCACCCGGGCGACGGTCGTAGAAACTCCGGTCGAGCTGGACAGCTTCCAAGACGTCCTCGACGACCCTGCGGTGCTCCTTCCGCGACAACTTGCCCGACATGACAAGTGGCACGCTCAGCGACTCACCGATCGTGCGCCGCGGGTTCAACGAGGAAAACGGCGACTGGAAGATGTACTGAACGTACTGACGCTGATCCACGGTGCGCTCGCGGCTGCCGTGCTCAAGCAGTTCGCCCCGCAGGCGCACCTCTCCGGTGTAGCCAGGGTTGAGACCTGCGATTGATCGAGCCAACGTTGTCTTGCCGGAGCCAGACTCGCCGAGCAGAAGAATCGACTCACCCTCCTTGAGCGTGAGATCAATGCCGTGGAGGACCTTGTTGTCGCCGTAGGCCATCTCCAGATTGTTCACCTGCAGCAGCGGGGCAGCGCTATCGCGCTCCTCAACCTGGACGGCAGAGGCGATGCCGTGGCCGGTGATGTTCTTTCGACCCGGCAAATCTGGAATCGCGGCGAGAAGCTTTTGAGTATACGGGTGCTGTGGGTTGTACAGCACCGCCTGCGCAGGGCCTTCTTCGACGATGTCACCGCGCAGCATAACCACGACACGGTCCGCCAACTCAGCCACCACTGCAAGATCGTGCGTGATGTACAACGAAGCGATGTCGTTCTTGTGCGTCATCTCGCGCACGGTGTCCAGCACGTGGGCTTGGGTGGATACGTCGAGGCCGGTCGTAGGCTCGTCGAGAATCAGCACGTCCGGGTACATGGCGAACGCCATTGCGATACCGACGCGCTGCTGTTGGCCACCAGAGAGCTGGTGCGGCCAACGGGCCAAGTATTCGTCGGTGTCCGGCAAATCCACGTCGCGCATGACTTCGCGGACACGAGCACCAGCATCGCCATCGAAGGAGTGCACGTCGAGCACTTCACGGATCTGTTCACCGATACGCATCGTCGGGTTCAAACTCAGTGCCGGATCCTGCGGCACATACGCGATGCGGCTGCCGCGAAGTTCCCGCAGATCAGCTTCGCTGAGGTTGAGGACGTCATAGTCGGTTCCGTTTGCGGAATGGAGGGTCACGGTGCCGTCGAAAAGCATCAGTCCCGGGCGAAGATGACCCATAGCAGCCAAACCGGCAGTAGTTTTGCCCGAGCCGGACTCGCCGACTAGACAGACAATCTCGCCCCGTTTCAGCGTGTAGTCCACACCGTGGAGGATCTCAGCGCCTTCCAACGTGCCTAGGCGAAGGTCGCTCACGCTGAGCACAAAATCATCTGACGACTTGGTGTTGCCGTCTTGGTTCGCGGATATCGCGGTAGTCATTCGTCATTCCCCTTTGCTGCTATCCGTTGTGGCGGATGGGCTCGTGCTTCGGCACCCGTTCCGGGTCGATGGTCTGGTTGCGGCCGCGCTTTGGCGGTGTAGCAGTGGTTGCGGTGGCGCGCGCTGTGGCGTCGGCCAACATGTTGGTGCCGATAGTCAGCACAGCAACCGCAGCCACCGGCAGAAGCACGCCCCACGGCTGCAGCGATAGTGCGATGCGGTTCTCGTTGATCATCAAACCCCAGTCCGCAGCCGGCGGCTGGATGCCAAGGCCAAGGAAGGACAGCGAGGCAATCGAACCAATGGAGTAGGTCAGACGCAGACCCGCCTCCACAGCCAGCGGGCCGGTGATGTTGGGCGCGATCTCCTGGATGAGAATTCTCCAGTGCGGCACCGAATACATCTGGGCGGCGCGGATGTAGTCCTCGTTTGTCACGGACATCGTCGCAGCACGTGCCACACGGGCAATGCGAGGCGCGTGCGTCAAACCAATGACCAGGACGAGCACGGTTGCTGAGGGGCCAAAAATAACGATGGCCAACATGGCAAAAATTAGCTGTGGGAACGCCAAAATCACGTCGTTGAGCCGCATCAGCACCGAATCGACTTTGCCACCTGCGTATCCCGCAATCATGCCGATGATGGTGCCGACAACCATGCCGAGGACCGTGGCCAAAAACGCGGTCACCAACAGGATGAGGCCACCGGCAACGAAGCGAGACAGCACCGAACGGCCAAGGTTATCGGTGCCAAACACTCCGATGTCCGTAAATGGCAGGCCGATGAACTCCGTTGTGCTGCGACCGGTGATCTGCTCGGCGAAGAAATACCCGACGACCGCCAACGCGATGACAAGCCCCGTCAAGACGAGTCCGACCTTGCCTTCGGACTGTGCCCAAATTCGGGACAGCAATGGTTCCGGCTTGGACACCGACGTTTTCAGTTCAGAATCGTCGACCACGGGTTTCGGGGTTTTCCCTGGTTCTTGGGGGTGTACTGGTGCAGACATCAGTTACTCCTCAACTTCGGGTTAGCCGCAATGCTGACAAGATCCGCCAGTAGGTTGACCACGACATATACCGCGGCGATCAGCAGTGAGACAGCCTGAACAACTTGTACGTCGCGGTAGTTCACCGCATCGATGAGCGCGACGCCGAGGCCGGGGTAGCGGAACAGATACTCGACGACCACAATGCCGCCAGCCAGCCACGCGAGCTGGATTGCGACGACCTGTGCAATGGGCCCGACCGCGTGGGGCAGCGCATGACGGAACACCACGCGACGCTCGGGCACGCCTTTCAGTCGCGCCATCTCGACGTAGCCCGATTCCAGTGCCTCGATCATCGTTGCGCGAGTCATACGCGCCACATAAGGCGTGACGACGAACGCGAGAGTCAAGGTTGGCAACACCAGCTGCATTGGGAACTCCCACACACGACTGCCCGGAGGTGACATGGTCACTGCCGGCAAAATTTGGAACACCGAGGTAGCGAACAACGTGACCAGTGCGATACCGATGACGAACTCCGGCAGCGCAGCGAGAATCAACGTCACCCAGGTGATCGCCGAATCGCGCTTGTAACCGCGCCACCACGCCGCATACACACCCAGGAGCACGCCGACAGGGATCGAAATTGCCGCGGCGAGCAGCATGAGTACCAGCGAATTCACCAGTGGCTCGCCAAGCAGTTCAGAAACTGGGCCACCGGTGGACGTCGATGTGCCCAAGTCACCGGTGAAAATGCCTCCCAGCCACAGCAAGTAGCGGGTGACCGGAGGCTGGTCGAGATTCATTTCTGCCTCGAGCGCCGCGATACGTTCCGGCGTTGCCTGCTGGCCCAAAATTGCCGTAGCCGGCGAGCCAGGCAGAAGCAACGTCGCGCAGAAAATGATGACGGATACAGCGAACAGGATGAAGACACTCACCCCGAGCCTGCGAAGAATGAACTTGCCCATGTGTGCTTATGCCTCCGCAATCCAAACTCGCTCGAACATGGCCTGGCCCAGCGGCATACCGCCGGGGTGGGTTTGAAGCCCCACCACGTATTTGTGGTACGCGTCAATCTGGTTGGCAAAGCCCCAGATGATGTAGCCGCCGTCGTCGTAGAGACGCTGCTGCAGCTCGTGGATCATTTCGCTGCGTTTTTCGTCGTCGACAATCGTTCGGGCCTCGTTGGCCAACGCAGTGAACTCCGGGTCCACCCAGTGGGTCTCGTTAAACGGTGAATCCGCCGTTGCACACTGGTTAACCTGCTGGAGGAAGTTTCGCGTGTAGTAGAACGACAACGCGAACGGGTACTCCAGGTAGTTGCCGTCGGCGAAGAATGTCGAGGAATCAACCTGGTTAATAGTTACGTTGATGCCAGCAGGACGGACCTGCTCTGCGTATACCTGGGCGCTACGTAACGCGCCGGTCTGGATTTCAGCGGCGTTGAGGGTGACATCGATACCGTCCGGGTAGCCCGCCTCCGCGAGAAGACGCTTGGCCTCCTCGATATTCTGCCCACGCTGGGGAATGTCCTCCGGGTAGGCGGGGTCGTACGGGCTGAACATGTCGTTGCCCACTTGACCTTCGCCGGAGTAGACCTGGTCCACCAATTGCGGGCGGTCCGCGGCAAGGCGCATGGCGCGGCGCACGCGGACATCATCAAACGGTGCAACGTCCACGCGCATCGTCAGCGGCAACCACATGCCGGTTTGCGAAATGAGGGTGTCCAAGCGCGGGTCTGCATCGATCACACGTGCAAGCGAGTGGTTCAGGCTGCCGATTGCGTCAACCTGGGAAGACAGCAATGCGTTGAGCATGGCGTCCTCCTCCTGGAAGTCGATGATGACAACGCTGTCTAGGTAGGGAGTCTCTCCCCAGAAGTTCTCGTTGCGCACCATCTTCGTCGACTGGCCGGGGGAGAAGTGCTCAAGCTTGAAAGGGCCGCTGCCGATCGGGTTCTTGGGATCGTAGTCCTCCGGCACGATGCCCATTTGATACTCGGCAAGACTGTCAATGAGCGTCGCGTCCGGGGCATTGAGGTAGATGCGCAACTCATTCGGTCCGGTGACCTCCATCGATTCGATGTGGTTGATCGATGCAGCACCGGACTTCGGGTTGTCGGGATCGCGAATACGGTCGTAGGAGAATATGACGTCCTCAGGGCGCACCGGTCGACCGTCTGAGAACTGCACACCATCGCGCAGCGTGATGGTCCACACCGTCGCGTCGTCGTTTGGCTCAATAGCCGTGGCGAGGCGGTACTGCAGGTCGTAGTTGGTGTCGTAGCGTACGAGCGAGTCGTACATGTTGATCAAACGCGTGCCGTCAGAAGCACTCGTTGGAATGTGCGCATCTACGGTGTCGGTGGAAGAACCTCCGACGAGCCCCACCCGGAGCCTGCCGCCGCGACGAGGTGGACCAGAGGTGTTTATCTCCTCGACGGGGGCGGTGGTACACGACGCCAAGGCAAGGGTCGCTCCACCCAGCACGGTCGCCCGCAGCATCTGTCTTCGAGTCATCTGCATAGAACGCTTCACCTGTACTTTCCGACGTGCGCTGGTAGTGCGCTGTTAAATCTATAAGTACAAAGGTATTGTCTTTAGTGATTGCCTGCAAGCAGATTTACTTATAGATCCAGTTTTTGGTTTCGTCGATACACTGGCGAGCATGGCTTTTGCTGCTGAACATCCAGTCCTCGCGCAGTCCGAGTTTCGCCCTGTCGGTGAGATTGAGCGGCGCGAAAAACCATTCGAGGTGGTGTCAGAGTTCCAACCCTCTGGCGACCAGCCGCGCGCCATTGCCGAGTTGGATGAACGCCTCAACCGCGGCGAGCGCGATGTCGTGCTACTGGGTGCGACCGGTACCGGTAAGTCCGCAACTGCGGCATGGCTGATCGAAAAGCAACAGCGCCCCACCCTTGTGATGGCGCCGAACAAGACGTTGGCTGCGCAGTTGGCCAACGAGCTTCGCCAACTGCTGCCGAACAATGCGGTGGAGTACTTCGTGTCGTACTACGACTACTACCAACCGGAGGCCTACATCGCGCAGACGGATACCTACATTGAAAAGGATTCGTCCATTAACGACGACGTCGAGCGCCTCCGTCACTCCGCAACCTCCGCATTGTTGTCGCGCCGCGACGTCGTCGTGGTGTCCTCGGTGTCCTGCATCTATGGCTTGGGTACCCCGCAGTCGTACCTGGATCGCTCCGTTGTCCTGCGCGTCGGGGAAGAGGTGGAACGTGATCGCTTCCTCCGCCTGCTTGTCGACGTCCAATATGAACGCAACGACATCGACTTCAAGCGCGGTACCTTCCGCGTCAAAGGCGACACCGTGGACATTATTCCGGCCTACGAAGAAGTCGCGGTGCGTGTGGAGTTCTTTGGCGACGAAGTGGATTCGCTTTACTACATCCACCCGTTGACGGGCGATGTGCTCAGCCAGGAAGACGAGGTCCGGATCTTCCCGGCAACGCACTATGTGGCCACTGACGAGCGCATGGAAAAGGCGATCGAGGCGATTAAAGAAGAGCTTGCAGACCGCCTCGAGGAGTTGGAGAACAAAGGAAAGTTGTTGGAGGCTCAGCGCCTGCGTATGCGCACTGAGTATGACCTGGAGATGATCCAGCAGGTCGGGTTCTGCTCCGGCATTGAGAACTACTCGCGCCACATGGATGGTCGCCCCGCGGGCTCTGCGCCGGCGACACTGATCGACTACTTCCCGGAAGACTTCCTCACCATTATCGACGAGTCGCACGTCACCGTCCCACAGATCGGTGGCATGTTCGAGGGTGATATGTCGCGAAAGCGCAACCTGGTGGAGTTCGGGTTCCGTTTGCCGTCCGCGGTGGATAACCGCCCGCTGACGTTTGATGAGTTCGAAGCGCGCGTCGGCCAGACGGTCTACATGTCCGCGACCCCGGGCGACTACGAGCTTGAGGCAGCGCAAGGCGAGTTCGTCGAGCAGGTCATCCGCCCGACTGGCCTGGTAGACCCGAAGGTCACCGTGAAGCCGACGAAGGGACAGATCGATGACCTTATCGACGAAATCCGCGGCCGCACGGACAAAAACGAACGCGTGCTTGTGACCACACTGACAAAGCGCATGGCCGAGGATCTCACCGATTACCTGCTGGATAACGGCATCAAGGTCCGCTACCTGCACTCGGACATTGATACCCTGCAGCGTGTCGAACTGCTACGCCAGCTGCGCCTTGGCGAGTTCGACGTCTTGGTCGGCATTAACCTCCTGCGTGAGGGCCTCGACCTGCCTGAAGTTTCGCTCGTCGCCATCCTCGACGCCGATAAGGAAGGTTTCCTGCGGTCGACGAAGTCGCTCATCCAGACGATCGGTCGTGCAGCCCGAAACGTCTCCGGCGAGGTCATCATGTACGCGGACCAGATCACCGAATCGATGCAGGAAGCAATCGACGAGACCGAGCGTCGCCGCGAAAAACAAATCGCATATAACAAGGAGCACGGCATCGACCCGCAGCCACTGCGCAAGGCTATCGCCGACATTTTGGATCAGGTCTACGAGAACGCGGATGCGGACGCGCCAGCGTCGCTGAGTTCAGACACCGCTGTCGCGGAGAAGCCAGATGTGGCGAACATGGCCTCTGACGAGGTGCAAAAGCTTATCGACGACCTCACCGTCCAGATGCGCGACGCCGCTCGGGAACTGAAGTTTGAGCTGGCGGGACGCCTCAGGGATGAGATCGCTGACCTCAAACGCGAACTGCGTGGTATTAAAGACACAGGAAATTAGCGAAAGGACAGAATCCTCATGCACACCTACACTTCTATCGCCGTCGGTACTGACGGTTCACCGACTTCCATGGTCGCCGTGCGTGCCGCCGCAAGCCTTGCACGCGTGTACGACGCGAAACTCACGATTATCTGCGCGCACTACACGGCGTCTGGGTCGATGCTGAACTCCACCAACGCGGAGCTCAGCCGTGTCGACATCGTGACGGAGACGAACGCGCGCAACATTTTGGCTGAGGCAAAGAAGATTGCTGAAGAGGAGCAGGCGAAGGAAATCAACCTGGTCTCCTCAGGCGGCCAACCCGCGACCGTGCTGGTGGAATCGGTGCAGGAATATGACGTTGATCTGCTCGTTGTAGGTAACAAGGGCATGCGCTCCATGGCGGGCCGGATCTTCGGCAATATCCCGGGCAACGTGGCGAAGAAGGCGCCGGTGGATGTCATGCTCGTCGATACCCGGTCTGAGGGACACAATTAAATCCTTCGTGGGTAGAATGTCCCCGATATCCGCGCCGTAATCTTGAAAGGTGATTTCCACATGGCCGATTCCCCGTACAAGACCATTGTTGTTGGCTCCGACGGGTCCAAGTCGTCCCTCCTGGCCGTAGAGCGTGCCGCTAAGTTGGCTGCTGCATTCGGCTCCACCCTCGTTATCGGCACCGCCTACTACGAGAACGAGGATGAGGCTGCCAAGGCCCTGCGCCAGGACTCCGTGACCATCCTCGGTGACCAGAAGGCTCTTGAGAACCTTGAGGGTGCCGCTGAGCACGCACGTTCCTTCGGTGCATCCGACGTCCAGACCGCGACCCGTCCGGGCACCCCGGTTGAGGCGCTCATGGCGATCGTCAACGACAACAACGCTGACCTGCTCATCGTCGGTAACCGTGGCATCAACTCGCTGACCGGCCGTCTGCTTGGTTCGGTGCCGGCTGACGTCGCGCGTCAGTCCAACTGCGACGTCATGATCGTCCACACCGTGAACTAAGCGGTTTCCCGCTTAGTTCCCGATCACCGTCAGCGTCTGCGTGGCGCGGGTGACAGCGACGTAGAGGTCTTGCCACCCTTGTGGCGAGGCCTCTACGATTTTTTGTGGCTCCACCACGGTGACGTGGTCGAATTCGAGGCCTTTCATCTCGTCGACGTTGTGCACATCGATCACCGCATGCAACCCATCCCGCTTGTCGACGACCTCCGCACCTGCCGGAAGAAAATCAACCGGAATGCCGGTGGATCGGATTGCCGTCGGTGCAGTCGCCTCCGGGTCAATTTGTGCCAGAACATCCGCCGCATAATCCGAGATTTCCTTCGGCGTGCGGTAGTTCACCGTCAGCTCGTGGATACGGAAGCGCTGACCCACAAAGGGTTCGAGTGCTGCAGTCCAATCGTCCACGCCCGCTGGCGAGGAAGTCTGCGCGGTATCTCCGACAAGGGTCATCCACCTTGCCGGGCACCGGCGAAACACCATGCGCCATTCCATTGGGGATAGCTCCTGCGCCTCGTCGACGATGATGTGCCCGTAGGCCCATGTTTGATCCGCACTGGCGCGCTGCGCGGTAGAACGATTATCAGTGACCCGCTGACGAGCAGCGAGCGTCTCTGCGTCGATCACGTCAGCCGCAGAAAGAATCTCCGCCTCAAACTGGTCGTCATCGTTATCGGTGGACTCGGACGAGGCAAGGATATCCAGCGCGTCTTCGGCCTCCTCCACGAGTTCGCGCCACTCGGCTTCTTCCTTGCGGCGGGCTTCTTCCGGATCGACGGTGCCGATCAGCACCGCCAGTTCGTCCACAAGTGCAGTATCGGCGGGGGAGAAGTCCTCCTCCGGGGAGCGCAGCAGCGCCGCACGTGTGTAGTCGTCGTAGTCGTAAGCAGCGTGCGCAATCGCATCCTCATCGGTGAGGAACTCACCGAGTACGTCGGTGGGGTCGAGCTCGGGGAAGTGCTCGTCGATAAGCGCTAGCACCTGTGGCTCATCGGCGAGGTCATCGTGGAGCTGATCTATGTCTGCAGCAGACAGCAGGTTGGCACCACCGAGGGGATCTTCACCAATCTTTTGGGCCAAAGCCTCCGCCAGCGATTGGGTGAGGTGTTCTGCAAAGAACGGACGCGCCTGATTGTGCGGCCGGCGGGAGCGACGTGCGCGAGTGCGCGCGGCCTTGATCATGGCGGGCGTGGCCTCAATGGCTACTGAATCAATCGTCAGCACGACCGGCTTGTCGGGAACAGTTTCGTAGGCTTGCACGGCGCGCTTGAGAATCGTCACCATCTCCTCCGACCCCTTCACCTCCCGAGCCGCGATCGAATCGCTGCCCGTAGGCGTAAACCCGGGGACGAGTTGATCAGCAGTGGAAAGCACTACGCCAGTCTCGCCGAGCTCCGGCAACACACGGGAGATGTACTCCAAAAACGCCGGGTTCGGGCCCACGATAAGCACGCCGGTGCGGCTGAGCTGCTCGCGCCACGTGTACATCAAATAGGCAATACGGTGCAGGGCAACCGCAGTCTTGCCCGTACCCGGACCGCCCTGTACAACCATCACGCCGCGGGTTGGATCGCGGATGATCTCGTCCTGCTCGCGCTGGATCGTCTCCACGATTGAGCGCATATGCCCCGTGCGCGCTTCATTCATCGCACGGCGAAGCGCAGCCTCAGAGCCAACCCCGGCCACCGATGTGTCTGCGTTGTCGCCGGACAGCACCTCGTCATCTACCGCAGTAACCTTGCGCCCCCGCATACGGATATTGCGGCGCGTCTCCACGCCCTCTGGGTGGGCGGTCGTCGCAAGGTAGAAGGGGCGTGCGAGCGGGGCACGCCAATCAAGCAGCAACGTGCGGTAGTTATCCTCGCGGTCGTCAATGCCAAGTCGGCCGATATAGCGCCGGTCTAAATCCTCACGACCCGGCACGGGGTTCTCCGGCTCATCGTCTGCTACGTCAATGCGCCCAAAGACAAGCCCGGCTTCAGCAACGCCAAGCGTGTCCAGTTTGGCATTGAGACCGTGGTACTCAGTTTCTCGCCGCACAAGAGCGTCCGAATCCGGGTTGTCCGGGTCAACATCACGCTGAACCTCTTCGAGCCTCGCACGGGCACGAGCCACCTCGGCGTCGAGGTGTGCGAACAACGTATCCGCGTGCGACTGCTCGTCGGCGACGGGGTCAGGTGAAAGATCGTGCTGTAAATCCTGCATCCCCAAAACAAACAACCCCGAGGCGGGAAATATTCCCAACGCCTCGGGGCCGTAACGTTCAACTAAATTCAGTGCTTAGCTGAGCTTCTTCTGAGCCTTCTTCACCAGCTTCTTCGCGCGCTTCTCAGCCTTCTTGGCCTTACGCTTCCACTTCAGCTTGGTGATCCAGGACGGGTCAGCATCGAGCTTGTCCCAAGCCTTCTCCAGCTTGTCGATGGCACCCTGCGCCTTGTCCTGAGCCTTCGCGGTTGCCTTGTTGACCTTGCGCTTCGCCTTAAACTTGTCCAGAGTAGACGGCTGCAGATCGTTGAGCTGATCCTGCAGGTCACCAACAACGCTGTTGACCTTGCGCTTCGCCTTGAACTGCTGGATCTTCGACGGCTTCAGGTCATCGACCTTGCCCTCTGCCTTGTCTGCAGCGTCATCGAGCCAGTCACCAGCGTCGGAAAGGAAGCTCGAAGCCTGCTTCTTAGCGTCGTCGAACCAGTCGCTAGCGGTATCGCCGGCCTTGGAAGCGGCCTTCTTCCAGTCGCCCTTGTTGTCGTCGATGTAATCGGCAACCTGGTCGGTGCGGTCAGAGAACCAGTCACCAGCCTTGTCAAAGGCCTTCTCGGTCTCAGACTTGGTCGGCAGCGCCTGCTTGATGTTCTTCTGCGCAACGGAAGCGGCGTTCTGTGCACGCCACTTCATGTTCGGCTTGCCAGCCGTATCAACAGTTGCCAGCAGCACGCCACCAGCAAGACCGAGGTCGGTCAGGGCGCCACTGCGACGACGAGCCTTCTCTTCCTCGCTGTCGGCCTCCCAGAATGCGTGGCGGCCAATCACCGTCGGGATCGCGGTTGCAGCCAGCAGGGTGGCGGACAGGCGCGGGAACTTGCCGATTGCGAACAGGGAGCCAGCGCCAGCCTTAACGCCGCCGACAATCTTTGCGGCGGATTCCGGATCCTCCGGAACGAAGCCGCGGTACTCGGCTGGAACAGCGGTGCGCAGCTTCTTCAGGACAGTATTTGCGGAGTCCTTGTGGGCTGCCGGGTTCAACAACGTCTCAACGCCGTCGATCACGTAGACCGATGCCAGCATTGGGCGTGCGATTTTGCGAATCATATATGTACCCAAATCCTTACGTTTTGTAGCTGATTGTGCTCCCACCGAGTGTAGCGATTTTGCGCCAGGCCAGCTGTGTCCTATTGCACAACGCCACTTACCAGCGACGCTCCCACCACTCGTCAAGGTGGGGCCGTTCTGCGCCCAGCGTGGTGGGTTTTCCGTGGCCAGGGCGAACGATTGCGTCGTCGGGGAAGGCGTCGAAAAGCTTCTGTTTCACATCGTTGAAGAGTCGCACGAAATCACCCTCGGACTGGGTTTTGCCCAAGCCCCCCGGGAATAGGGAGTCGCCCACGAAAAGGTTCGGGGCGCCGTCGATGTCTACCGCGATAAACGCGCCGCCGGGAGTGTGCCCGCGCAAGATACCCACAGGAATGCGATGGCCGGCGAACTCGATGGTGTCACCGTCGCGCAGTTCCACATCGGGGGCGACGGGAAGTGCAGGGGCATCCAAAAACGGTGCGTAGTGTGTGGCGCCGGTTGCCTCCAGCACTGCTTCCAGAGCGCGGGTGTGGTCGTGGTGGCGGTGTGTTGTGAGAACCGCGGTAATATCCACGCTGGCGTCGCGGGCCATGGCGTGGAGGGTGTCGGGCTCATCGGCGGCGTCGATAAGCAAACCTTGCTCCCCGGAAGAGAGAAGGTAGCAGTTGTTGTCCATGGCGGATACGGAAACCTGGTGCAGCTTCAGCGAAGTACTCATGCCCGCCACAGTAGTAAGGAATGTTTGTATAGCGCGCGACGTTGGTAGTTTCTTGGGAGTACGAATCGACGAAAGGCGAAGACGTGGCCGACAAACTTATTGTGCGTGGTGCTCGGGAACACAACCTCAAGGGCGTAGATGTCGAGTTGCCCCGCGACAAAATGGCGGTGTTCACCGGACTGTCGGGCTCGGGCAAGTCCTCGCTGGCCTTCGATACCATCTTCGCCGAAGGCCAGCGCCGCTACGTTGAGTCGCTGTCGTCCTATGCCCGCATGTTCCTGGGGCAGATGGACAAGCCCGACGTCGACTACATCGATGGGTTAAGCCCAGCGGTGTCCATTGACCAGAAGTCGACCAACCGCAACCCGCGCTCGACGGTAGGCACGATTACTGAGATCTACGACTACCTGCGTTTGCTGTACTCGCGTGCGGGTACCGCCCACTGTCCGGAATGTGACGCTGTGATTGAGCGACAGACCCCACAGCAGATCGTTGACCGGATCCTGGAGTACGAAGAGCGCACGAAATTCCAGGTGCTTGCGCCTATCGTGCGCAAGCGTAAGGGTGAGTTCCAGGACCTGTTTGCAGACCTCGCCGCCCAGGGTTATGCGCGTGTGAACGTGGACGGGGAGACCTACCAACTCACCGACCCGCCGAAGTTGGAAAAGCAGATCAAGCACAACATCGACGTTGTGGTGGACCGCTTGATGGTCAAGGCGAGCCAAAAGCAGCGTCTCACGGACTCCGTGGAGACAGCGCTGAAGCTGGCGGACGGCCTTGTAGGGTTCGACTTTGTCGATCTTGACGCCGACGATCCGGAGCGCGTGCAGATCTTCTCAGAGAAGATGGCCTGCCCGAACGGGCACAAGCTCAACGTGGAGGAGTACGAGCCGCGCGCGTTCTCATTCAACTCGCCTTTCGGCGCTTGCCCGGCCTGTGACGGTCTCGGTATGCGCAAGGAGATCGACGTTGACCTGATTATTCCCGACCCAGATGCGCCTGCGGTTGACGCGTTCCAGCCGTGGAACTCGAGCCCGAACAAGAAGTACTTCACCAAACTCATCGAAGCGCTGGCGAAGGAAGAAGGTTTTGATGCGAACGCACCGCTGAGCTCGCTGACCAAGACCCAGCAAAAACACCTGATTCACGGCTCGTCCACCAAGATCAACGTCCGGTACAAGAACCGCTTCGGCCGTCAACGTTCCTACACCGCCGCCTACGAGGGCATTGTGGGCTACATCGAGCGCAAACTTGAGCAGGCGGAGTCAGACACGCAAAAAGAGCGCCTCCTTGCGTTTACCCGCGAGGTGCCGTGCCCGACCTGTAAGGGTGCGCGTCTGAAGCCGGAGATCCTTGCGGTGCGCCTCGCGTCGACAACGCACGGGGAGAAGTCCATCGCAGGGCTGACGGAATTGTCCATCGAGGACGCCTCCGAGTACCTGGACAACCTGGTGCTCGGCTACCGCGAGGAAATGATCGCGGGCGCAGTGCTGCGAGAAATCCAGGCGCGCTTGCATTTCCTGCTCGACGTCGGCCTGAACTATCTGACGCTCGCGCGCTCTGCCGGCACGCTGTCCGGTGGTGAAGCACAGCGCATTCGCTTGGCGACGCAAATCGGTTCCGGTTTGGCCGGCGTCCTGTACGTGCTTGACGAGCCGTCCATTGGACTGCACCAGCGAGACAACCAGCGCCTGATCGCAACGCTGAAGAAGCTGCGCGACCTCGGCAACACGCTCGTTGTTGTCGAGCACGACGAGGACACGATCCGTGAGGCCGACTGGCTCGTCGATATCGGACCCAAGGCTGGCGAGTATGGCGGTGAGGTGGTCTACCAGGGAGATCCGGCGGGCATCCTGAAGGCGAAGGACTCGCTCACTGGTGATTACCTGGCGGGACGTAAGAAGATTGAGGTTCCGGAGCAGCGACGTGTCGTCGATACGCAGCGCATGCTCAAGGTTGTTGGTGCCCGCGAGAACAACCTAGACAACGTCGATGTGAGTATCCCGCTGGGCGTACTTGTGGCTGTCACGGGTGTATCGGGCTCGGGCAAGTCGACGCTGGTGAACCAGATTCTGGCGAAAACCCTGCAGAACCAACTCAATGGTGCGCGCCAAGTGCCCGGGCGCGTGAAGAAGGTCGAAGGCCTGGAGCACCTGGACAAACTCGTGCAGGTGGACCAGAGCCCGATTGGGCGTACGCCGCGGTCGAACCCCGCGACATACACGGGCGTGTTTGACAAAATTCGTAACCTGTTCGCCGAGACTCAGGAGGCGAAGGTTCGAGGTTACAAGACCGGGCGATTCTCCTTCAACGTCAAGGGCGGCCGCTGTGAGGCTTGTCGTGGCGACGGCACGATCAAGATCGAGATGAACTTCCTGCCGGACGTTTACGTCCCGTGCGAAGTGTGCCAGGGTGCACGTTACAACCGCGAGACGCTCGAAGTGCGCTACAAGGGCAAGAACATCGCCGAGGTGCTCGACATGCCGATCTCCGAGGCAACCGAGTTCTTCGAGCCGATCACCTCGATCCACCGCTACCTGCAAACGCTGGTAGATGTCGGTCTCGGCTACGTCCGACTCGGGCAGAGCGCAACCACGCTGTCCGGCGGTGAGGCACAGCGCGTGAAGCTCGCCGCGGAGCTGCAGAAGCGTTCTAACGGTCGCACGATCTACATTCTCGACGAGCCGACCACCGGCCTCCACTTCGAGGACATCCGCAAACTCATGCTGGTGCTCAACGGGCTGGTAGAGAAGGGCAATACCGTGCTGGTCATTGAGCACAACCTGGATGTGATCAAGTCAGCTGACTGGATCATTGACATGGGTCCGGAAGGTGGCTCAGGCGGCGGCACCGTGGTTGCGCAGGGCACCCCGGAGGACGTGGCCAAGGTCGAAGGGTCCTTCACCGGCGAGTTCCTCCAGGATGTGTTGGCAAAAGCGTAGGAGAGCTCGATTTGGTGCACGCGTGTAATGCGTGTACTATTCACTTCGCACCGCCCAGCGTGTCCGTTTCACGGATGCGCGGGCCACAAGAGGAGTGAATCCCACCCCAAGCCGCCGGCGTTGAGCCGAGTTGGATACGGGTCAAACGGTGTGCCATATGTTGGCATACCTGGACGATCTCCCGCCACCGGATTCCGGTGAGCGGGTTTTTCGCGTGAGATCACCCCAAATGTGACCCAGAGCGGCAACGACATTGTTTCTCGAAGTCTCTAGGAGTTCTCATCAGCGCTGAAGCTCGGATTAACGATCGAATCCGCGTCCCCGAAGTTCGCCTTGTCGGCCCGTCCGGCGAGCAGGTCGGCATTGTCCGTACGGATGATGCCCGTAAGCTGGCCTACGAAGCGGATCTCGACTTGGTTGAGGTGGCGCCGAACGCTAAGCCGCCTGTGGCCAAGATCATGGACTACGGCAAGTTCAAGTACGAGCAGGATCAGAAGGCCCGCGAGGCCCGTAAGAACCAGCAGCAGACCGTGGTCAAGGAACAGAAGTTCCGTCCCAAGATCGATGAGCACGACTACCAGACCAAGAAGGGCAATGTTGAGCGCTTCCTGGAGAAGGGCAACAAGGTCAAGGTCACCATCATGTTCCGCGGCCGCGAGCAGTCCCGCCCTGAGCTGGGCTACCGCCTGCTGGAGCGTCTCGCTGAGGATATCGGCGAGTTGGGTGTGGTCGAGTCCCGCCCGAAGCAGGACGGCCGCAACATGACGATGGTCTTCGGACCGGCTCGCAAGGGCAAAAAGTAAATTTTGAAGTAACCGACACTCTGAAGGGCTTTCACCATGAAGCAGAAGACCCACAAGGGCACCGCAAAGCGCATCAAGGTCAACGGCAAGGGCAAGCTGCGCCGCGAGCAGGCTGGTAAGCGCCACCTGAACGAGAAGCTCTCCTCGAAGCGTCGCCGCAAGCTCTCCGGCACCACCGACGTCGCTAAGGCTGACGTCAAGCGCGCAAAGCGCCTCCTCGGCATGTCCTAAGCACTGCCCGATCAATCAACCGATTACGAGATAAGAAAAGGAAGTTTGACTCATGGCACGTGTGAAGCGTTCAGTCAATGCTAAGAAGAAGCGCCGCGCAATCCTCAAGTCCGCGAAGGGCTACCGTGGCCAGCGTTCCCGCCTCTACCGCAAGGCTAAGGAACAGTGGCTGCACTCCCAGACCTACGCTTACCGCGACCGTCGTAAGCGCAAGGGTGAGTTCCGCAAGCTGTGGATCCAGCGCATCAATGCTGGTGCACGCATGAACGGCATCACCTACAACCGCCTCATCCACGGCCTGAAGCTGGCTGAGGTTGAGGTCGACCGCAAGATCCTCGCCGAGCTCGCTGTCAGCGACTTCGCTGCATTCTCCGCCCTGTGCGAGGTTGCAAAGAACGCTCTGCCGGAGGACGTCAACGCTCCGAAGAACGCCGCATAAGCGCTTTCGCTTTTCGACGACACACCGCCCCGTCCCACCACACCAGGTGGGACGGGGCGGTTTTTGTTCGCGGTAAGGTATCGGCCATGGCATTGGATTTTGAGCAGCCGTTTACTGAGCGCACCCCGCGTGTGGTCAACGCTGCGAAGCTGAAACGCGCGGCGGGTCGTCGCAAAGCAAAAGCTTTTCTCGCGGAAGGGGAGAACGCCGTGGAAGCGGCGGTGGCTACGGGTGCAGCAACAGACTTGTTTGTCACCGAAGCAGCGGCTGAGCGTTTCGAGGAAATCGTTCGCGCCGCTGGCTACATGGATGTCTACACGCATGCCATCAACGACAAAGCTGCTCAGCACCTCGCCGACGCGGTGACCAACACGGGTATTTTCGCGGTGTGTAGGCCGGTGCTGTGGACGGTGCCGTCGATCCTCAAGGGCCGGCCCCGTCTAGTTGCAGTGTGTGTGGAGACCAACGACCCGGGTAACGCAGGCACGATCATCCGCCTGGTGGATGCACTCGGTGCGGATGCAGTCATCTTCGCTGGTGACACCGTCGATCCAGAATCGCCGAAAGTGGTGCGTTCCACCGCAGGCTCGCTGTTCCACGTACCCGTGGCGCGCGACCGCGACATTCACCGAGTAATTGGGCAGCTGCATTCTGCCGGATTAGCTACGGTGGCAACCTCGGCGTCGGGGGAGACATCCCTGGCGCAAGCAGACGAGGTGCTTACACGCCCAACAGCGTGGCTGTTTGGCAACGAGGCCCACGGACTTAGCGATGAGCTTCTCACCAACGCTGATCACCGGATCTCCATCCCGATTAAGGGCAGCGCGGAATCGCTGAATCTCGCTACCGCTGCATCCATGTGCCTCTGGGAATCCTCCAAGGCGCTCGACGCAGACGAAAGGTAATCGCGATACCGACACCTATCGCATGTCCCCCTCGCGCATTCATGTGTCGGCTCCACGGGTAAAGTGGTGGACGCTTTTGAACCGACATCGCTGCAGACGCCCTGAGCTGCAGAGCACTTGTGGAAAGGCACGGGTGAGCGTAAGCGTGGCCGACAACGCAACACAACTTCCGGATATTGAACTGACCGAGGAAGCCCTGAACAAGGCAGCAGACGACGCGATTGCTGCTTTCGAAGCAGCTGCGGATCTCGCAGCACTTGAAGATGCGCATCGCGCGCACCTGGGGGAGAAGTCCCCGATCATGCAGGCGCGTAAGTCGCTGGGGTCCATTCCGAAGGATCAGCGTAAGAACGCTGGTCGCTTTGTGAACATGGCGCGTGGCCGCGCCGAAAAGGTCTATGCCCAGCTGCGCCAGGTCCGCGAAGCAGAGCACCGCGAGAAGCAGCTGCGTGAGGAAAAGGTTGACGTTACGTTGCCTACCGCACGCGCTCACGCCGGCGCGATGCACCCGATCACCACACTGTCGGAGCACATCGCCGACATCTTCATCGGCATGGGTTGGGAAGTGGCCGAAGGCCCCGAGGTTGAAGCGGAGTACTTCAACTTCGACGCGCTGAACTTCATTCCGGACCATCCGGCCCGCACACTGCAGGACACCTTCTACATTGGCGAAGAAGGCTCCAAGCAGGTCATGCGTACACACACGTCGCCGGTGCAGGTGCGAACGATGCTTGAGCGCGATGTGCCGATCTACATTGCGTGCCCGGGCCGTGTGTTCCGTACGGACGAACTCGATGCCACCCACACCCCTGTGTTCCACCAGGTGGAGGGTCTCGCTGTGGACAAGGGACTGACGATGGCGCACCTGCGCGGCACGCTCGACCACCTGGCTAAGGTGCTGTTCGGCCCGGAAACCAAGACCCGTATGCGTACGAACTACTTCCCGTTTACCGAACCGTCTGCCGAGGTGGACGTTTGGTTCCCGAACAAGAAGGGCGGCGCTGGCTGGATTGAGTGGGGCGGCTGCGGCATGGTCAACCCGAACGTGCTGCGTGCTGTTGGCATCGACCCGGAGGAGTACACCGGTTTTGCGTTCGGCATGGGCCTTGAGCGCACGCTGCAGTTCCGCAATGGCCTGTCGGATATGCGCGACATGGTCGAAGGCGATGTCCGTTTCACTATTCCGTTCGGCGTGCAGGCGTAAAAGGAGAACCAAGAATGCTTATTTCCAAGAATTGGATCACCCGCCTGCTTAATCAGGCAGGCAACCAGGGCTTCAATCCCTCCGACGAGGAATTGGACGCCGGTTTTGTCCGCGTCGGTTTTGAGACCGAGGGCTACGAGCCGCTGCCTGAGGTGACCGGCCCGCTCGTCATTGGCCGAGTAGCCGAGATCGAGGAACTGACCGGGTTTAAGAAGCCCATCCGCTACTGCCAGGTTGATGTCGGACAGGCCAACGGCACAGGTGAACTGCAGGGCATCATCTGTGGCGCGCGAAACTTCAAGGAAGGCGACCTAGTCATCGTGTCGCTTCCGGGTGCGGTATTGCCAGGTGGCTTTGCTATCTCCGCGCGCAAAACCTATGACCACATTTCGAACGGCATGATGGCATCCGCAGCAGAACTTGGCCTGGCTACAAAGAGCGAAGGCATCATCACACTGGAGGCGGGGGCAGCGACCCCGGGCGATGACGCTCGCGAGATCCTCGGCTCCGGCGACACCGTGTTCGAGGTCAACGTCACCCCGGACCGTGGCTACGCACTGTCTGCGCGCGGCCTGACCCGTGAGATCGCATCCGCCTTCGACCTGGCGTTTAAGGATGTCGCGCAGGATCCGTCGATCGCAGGCGTTAATATGTCTGTTGTTCCGGAGCCGGCAGGCGAGAGCATCCCCGTCGAGGTTGAGGCCTCGACGAAGGCGCAGCGTTTCGGTCTGCGCACCGTGAAGGGCATCGACCCGAAGGCGCAGGCACCGTTCTGGATGCAGCGTGAACTCATGCTCAGCGGTGTTCGCTCTGTAAACGCGGCGACTGACGTGACTAACTACGTCATGCTGTTGCTTGGTCAGCCGATGCACGCATTCGACGCCGACAAGATCTCCGGCGGCTTACGGGTGCACAATGCTGAGGCCGGTCAGAAGTTTGAAACGCTCGACCACGTTGAGCGGACGCTGACCGCAGACGATGTGGTGATCAGCGACGACAACGGCATCCAGTCCCTCGCCGGCGTTATGGGTGGCACGACGTCGGAGATTTCCGACGACACCGTGAACGTCCACTTCGAGGCTGCAACCTGGGATCCGCTGACTGTTGCTCGTACTGCACGTCGCCTGAAGCTGAGCTCGGAGGCCTCTCGTCGATTTGAGCGCGGCGTTGACCCCGCCATCGTCGAGGTCGCTCTGGATGCCGCTTGTGCGCTCCTCGTCGAGATCGCTGGCGGCTCGATCGAGGCTGGCCGTACGCTTGTCGGTGACGTTAAACCGCGTGAGCCGATTGCCATGCGTGCCTCGCGCCCGTCGGAGCTCATCGGTGTGGACTACTCCCGCGATACGGTTGTGCGCCGTCTTGAGGAGGTCGGCTGCACTATCGCAGGCGAGGGTGAGAACCTTCAGGTCACGCCGCCGACATGGCGTACCGATATCACCGTTCCGGTGGAACTTGTCGAAGAGGTTGTGCGACTTGAAGGACTCGACGACATTCCGTCGATCCTGCCGACGCCGCGTGGTGGTCGCGGCTTGAGCCCGCTGCAGCGTCGCCGTCGCGCGGTCACGCACGCGCTGGCGTACTCCGGCTACGCGGAGATCATCCCGACGCCGTTTATTGCCAACGACACGTTCGACGTGTGGGGGCTCGACGCAGACGATCCGCGCCGCAACACGGTGAAGGTGCAGAACCCGTTGGATGCTGACTACGGCATCTTGGGCACGACGCTTCTGCCGTCGATGCTCGAGGCAGCAGGCCGCAATGTTGCCCGCGGCCGTGGCGATATTGCGCTCTACGCGGTTGCACAGACCTCTGAGAAGCGCGCGGATGTTTCGCCGTTGCCGGCCGTTACCCAGCGTCCAGCAGACGACGTTGTCGCAGAACTTATTCAGTCGCTGCCAAAGCAGAATCTGCATGCCGCAACGGTGGCGCTCGGCAACGTCGAGCTCGAGGGGCCGTGGGGCAATGGGCGCGCCTATGAGTGGTCGGACGCGATCCAGTCTGCGCAGATCGTCGCCCGCGCATGCGGTGTTGAACTCGACATCGTCGCTGCCGAGGTTCTGCCGTGGCACCCGGGGCGCTGTGCGGAACTCTCTGTCCGCGATGCTGCTGGCGAGCGTATCGTCGTTGGCCATGCTGGCGAGCTGCACCCGCAGATTCTGGAGAAGCTAAACCTGCCAGCGCGCACGTGCGCGATGGAGCTCGACCTGACTGCGATCCCGCTGGAGGAGCGTCTTCCGGCGCCGCGCCTGTCGTCGTTCCCGCTGTTGCACCAGGACATCGCGCTCGTCGTCGATGAGGAAGTTCCGGCTGAAGACGTCCGTCGCACTCTCGTTGAGGGCGCAGGTGAGCTTGTCGAGGACGTAACGCTTTTCGACGTCTACCGTTCGGAATCCCTCGGCGAGGGCAAGAAGTCTCTCGCATTCGGCCTGGCCTTCCGTGCGCCCGATCGCACGCTGAAGGAAGAGGAAGGCTCGGAGGCACGCCTCAAGGCAGCCGAGTTGGCTAAGGAGCGCTTTGGCGCAGAAATGCGCGGGTAAATATTAATCCGTGAATAACTTACGGCGCACTGCATAACTGATACACTGTCCGCTATGTCAGAAAGTGTGATCAAGGTTGCGGTCGCCGGAGCCACCGGGTACGCAGGGGGTGAGATTCTCCGTCTGCTGCTCGGGCACCCCGCCTACCTGGCGGGAACGTTAGAGATTGGTGCGCTAACCGGAGCATCAACCGCTGGCCAGCAGGTCGGCGATCTTATGCAGCATCTGCCGGAACTTGCAGATCGGGTCATTGAGCCGACAACAATCGATGTGCTCGCTGGCCATGATGTTGTGTTCCTCGGCTTGCCGCACGGCCACTCCGCCGAGATCGGACAGGCGCTCGGCGAGGACGTCGTCGTGATTGACTGCGCTGCAGATTTTCGGTTGCGCGATGCCGAGCAATGGAAGCGTTTCTACGGCTCTGAGCATGCAGGATCTTGGCCTTACGGGCTTCCCGAACTGCCGGGTCAGCGGGCCGCCCTGCAGGGGGCAAACCGTGTCGCTGTCCCGGGGTGTTTCCCCACTGGGGCAACGCTTGCGGCCTGGCCGGCACTCGAAGCGGGGCTCGTGGAGCCTGATCTGACCATCGTTGCTATTACCGGTGTATCCGGTGCCGGCAAGAAGGCCAATGTCGATCTGCTTGGCGCGGAAACGATGGGCTCCTTGAAAGCCTATGGCGTCGGCGGGACGCACCGGCACACACCAGAGATCCAACAAAACCTTGAGTCGGTTGCTGGCACCAGCGTTGCCGTGAGCTTTACCCCGGTACTGGCACCGCTGCCGCGTGGGATTCTCACCACAGTGACCGCACCATTGGTGCAGGGCGTTACAGCAGAGGCGGTAAATAGCGCGTACGAACAGGCGTACCAGGGAGAACAGTTTGTCAGGCTGCTTCCGGCAGGCTCGCAGCCGCAGACCCAGCATGTCGTGGGCGCGAACATGTGTGCCGTGCAGGTTGAAGTGGACGAGCACGCCGGCAAGTTGGTGGCGACGAGTGCCATCGACAACCTGACCAAGGGCACTGGTGGTGCCGCTGTGCAATGCATGAACCTTGCACTCGGGTGGGACGAAGGGGCAGGACTATCGCGAGCTGCGGTGGCTCCGTAACCGCCACTTCACAACGACTCTCCACCCCTGTTGAAAGGAAAACGAACAATTCATGACCACCACCGGAGTAACCGCGCCGAAGGGCTTTAGCGCTGCAGGTATCAGCGCCGGGATCAAGGCGTCTGGCAACCGTGATCTCGCATTGGTTGTCAACGAAGGCCCGGAGTTTGCTGGTGCAGCCGTATTTACTCGGAACAAAGTGTTTGCAGCGCCAGTGAAAGTGAGCCGTGAGACTGCAGCTGGCGGCACCATTAAGGCTCTGATTGTGAACTCGGGAAACGCGAACGCGTGTACCGGCGCACAAGGATACGAAGACGCAAAAGCCATGCAGCGCCTGACCGCAGAAGGCATCGGGGTCGACCCAGCCCACGTTGCGGTCTGCTCGACGGGGCTGATCGGCGACACACTTCCGATGGACAAGGTGGAAGCCGGTATCGGTGTCGTCGTCAAGCAACTCGGCGATGATGGAGCGGGTGCTGCAGATGCGATTCGGACGACAGATACGGTGGCGAAAGAAGTCGTCGTCAAGGGCGACGGCTGGACTGTGGGAGCGATGGGAAAGGGCGCCGGCATGATGGCGCCGTCGCTGGCGACGATGCTTGTCTGCATCACCACCGACGCAAAGGCTGACAGCGCCACGTTGCAGGCTGCGCTCGAGCAAGCCTGTGCCACGACGTTCAACACGTTGGATATTGATGGCTCGACTTCCACCAACGACACGATCGTCGCAATGGCAAGCGGTGCCAGTGGCGTGGCCCCAACGCAAGCAGAACTCAACGCCGCAGTGCACGAAGCGTGCGCGAAGCTAGCGGCGATGATGCAGTCGGATGCGGAAGGCGTGACCAAGCGTGTCGCGATCACCGTCCAAGGAGCGCTCGACGATGCACAAGCGCTCAACGCAGCGCGCGCGATCGGCCGTGACAGCCTGGTCAAGACTGCGATGTTCGGCTCCGATCCGAACTGGGGCCGCGTGCTGGCAGCCGTAGGTATGGCCGATGCCGAGATGGATGCGGAGAACATCTCCGTAACCTTCAACGGTCAGACCGTTTGCGAGCAGTCGACCGGCGCACCGGGCGCCCGCGACGTTGACTTGAGCGGAGCCGACATCGACGTTGTTGTGGACCTGGGCACCGGGAGAGCGGGCAGCGCAACCGTGCGCACAACCGACCTCTCGCACGCCTACGTCGAGATCAATTCCGCGTACTCGAGCTAGGAGGTGGGTGAGTTGATGCCTAATCTAACGAGTGAACAGCGCGCCACCGTCCTTGCTGAAGCACTGCCGTGGCTGCAGCACTACCGCGACAAGATTGTGGTGGTGAAGTACGGCGGTAACGCCATGATTGATGAAGACCTCAAGGCGGCGTTCGCCGCAGACATGGTGTTTCTGCGCACTGTGGGCGCGAAGCCCGTGGTCGTACATGGCGGCGGGCCGCAGATCAGCGCGATGCTCAAGCGTTTGGGCCTCGACGGCGGCGAGTTCGTCGGCGGGTTCCGCGTCACCACGCCGGAAATCCTGGATGTCGTGCGCATGGTGCTGTTTGGGCAGGTGGGCCGAGATCTTCTGGGCAAGATCAACTCCCACGGCCCGTACGCGGTAGGCACCTCAGGCGAGGATGCCGGCTTGTTTACGGCCAAGCGCCGCCAGGTTGAAGTGGAAGGTGAGCTCGTTGACATCGGTCTCGTGGGCACGATCACCGACGTGAACCCGGCAGCGGTGATGGACATCATCGACGCCGGCCGTATCCCGGTCGTCTCCGGAATTGCACCGGGGGAGAACGGGGAGGTGTACAACATCAACGCTGACGAAGCCGCGGGTGCGCTGGCAGCTGCGATCGGCGCGGAACGCCTCGTAGTTCTCACCAACGTGGAGGGCCTTTACACCGATTGGCCCAACCGCGATTCGCTTTTGTCCAAGATCGAGGCGGCCGAGCTTGAGAAGATGCTGCCGGGCCTAGACACCGGGATGATCCCGAAGATGGAAGCTTGCCTGACCGCGGTCCAGGGCGGGGTGAAAGCGGCACACGTTATTGATGGTCGTGTGGCCCACTCAGTGCTTCTCGAACTACTGACCATGGGTGGTGTGGGCACGATGGTGCTTCCAGACGATTACGACCGCACCCACTACCCAGACGGCACAATCTTTAGGAAGGATGAGGCATGAGCAACTTCGCTACACGCTGGTCGGAGTCACTGCTAGACACGTACCCAGCCCCGCCGGTTGAACTCGTCTCTGGCGATGGCGCTACCGTCACCGATGCCGACGGGAAAACGTACATCGACATGCTCGCAGGCATCGCCGTGAACGCGTTGGGACATGCCAACCCAGCCATCGTGCAGGCGGTGTCGCAGCAGGTGGCCACTCTCGGCCACGTATCTAACCTGTTTGGTTCCCATCCGGTGGTTGAAGTAGCGGAGAAGCTGCGCGCACGCGTCGGCGACGAGACCGCCCGTGTGTTTTTCAGCAACTCCGGCGCAGAGGCCAACGAGGCCGCGTTTAAGCTTGCCCGTCTCACTGGTCGGGGGCGCATCCTCGCAGCCGAGCATGGTTTCCACGGCCGCACCATGGGCTCGCTCGCGCTGACTGGACAGCCAGAGAAGCAGGCCCCGTTCGCGCCATTGCCCGCCGGCGTGGAGTTCTACCCGTATGGCGACATTGATGCGCTGACGGCTCTGGTTGAGCAGAACCCTACCGATACTGCCGCCATCATCTTGGAGCCGATTCAGGGCGAAACCGGCGTCATCCCGGCGCCCGAAGGCTTCTTGCAGGCGGTGCGCTCGCTTTGCGACGAGCACGGCATTCTCTTCATCACCGACGAGGTCCAAACCGGAGTCGGCCGCACCGGCACCTTCTTCGCCTTCGAAGACGCAGAGGTCGTGCCGGATGTCATCACCATGGCCAAAGGTCTCGGCGGGGGACTGCCCATCGGCGCGACGATAGCCCGCGGTAAAGCCGCGACACTGTTCACTCCGGGCAGCCACGGCACAACCTTCGGTGGCAACCCTGTCGCCTGCGCTGCGGCCAACGCGGTGCTGGACACTATTGACGATGGGTTCCTGGCCAATGTTCGTCGCAAAGCAGCAGTGCTTATCGACGAAACCACGGACGTTCCCGGCGTCGCGGAAGTGCGCGGCCGGGGACTCATGCTGGGCGTTGTGCTGGAGCAACCGGTTGCGAAGCTCGTCGTCAAGCATGGGCTCAAACACGGCGTCATTCTGAACGCGCCGTCCGACACCGTCATCCGACTCACCCCACCCCTGGTAATTAGCGACAACGAGATCCAGCAGGCGGTTGAGCGTCTCGCAGCCGCAATCGCACAAGCCGCAGAAAGGAACTAGACCAATGGCTCGTCATTTTCTCGCAGACGACGATCTCACCCCAGCAGAACAGGCTGAAGTCCTTGCACTCGCAGCGGAGCTGAAAAAGGCACCGTTGTCGCACCGGCCGTTGGAAGGGCCGCTTTCAGTGGCAGTCCTGTTTGACAAGACCTCGACACGTACGCGGTTCTCATTCGACGCTGGTATTGCGCAACTTGGCGGTCAGGCGATTGTGACTGAGACTGGGCACGCGCAGATGGGTAAGGGCGAATCTTTCCAGGACACCGGTGCCGTACTGTCCCGCTACGTACAGGCAATTGTGTGGCGCACCTACGATCACCAGAACCTCGTGGACATGGCTGAGGCAGCCACCGTTCCTGTGGTCAATGCACTTACCGATGACCTGCACCCATGCCAGATCCTGGCGGACCTGCAAACCATCATCGAGGAGTTCTGCCCCGAGGAAGGTGCCGCTGGTTTGAAGGGGTTGAAAGCGGTGTACCTCGGCGACGGTGACAACAACATGGCTAACTCGTACCTGATCGGTTTCGCTACAGCGGGGATGGACATCACTGTTATCGCGCCCAAGGAATTCCAGCCGCGTGCCGAGTTTGTCGAGCGCGCCGAGAAACGCGCCGCAGAAACCGGCGCCCGAGTCACCGTGACTGATGATGTTGCAGCTGCTGAAGACGCGAACGTCGTGATCACCGACACCTGGATCTCGATGGGCATGGAAGAAGACGGCAAGGATCGTCGCACACCGTTCTTGCCCTACCAGGTTGATTCGGACCTGATGGCGCGCGCGGCAAACGATGCAATATTCTTGCATTGCCTTCCCGCGTACCGCGGGAACGAGGTCGCCGCGGAGGTCATTGATGGCCCGCAGTCGCGCGTCTTCGACGAGGCTGAAAACCGTTTACATGCGCAGAAAGCGTTGCTGACCTGGCTTCTGGAGCACCAATAATGTCCCAACCTGTATCCCGTACCGCACGCCAAGCACGGATCCTCGAGTTGCTTGAGCAGACTCGTGTTTCCTCGCAGATTCAGCTGTCAGAGCTGCTGCTCGCAGAAGGCATCGACATTACGCAGGCGACCCTGTCGAGGGACTTGGATGAACTTGGTGCGAAGAAGATCCGCCCATCTGGCGGCGGCCGTGCCTACTACACGATCAACGGCGATGCCGATGGTTTTGAAAACGCGCAGACTGGCCCCCGTGAGAAGCTCCGCCGCATGATCGACGAGTTGGTCGTATCCGCGGATGGCTCGGGTCAACTTGCACTGCTGCGCACGCCCCCAGGTGCGGCGCAGTACCTGGCCAGCTACATTGACCGCGTAGGCCTCGACCAGGTTGTCGGCTGCATTGCTGGCGACGACACAATTTTTGTTCTTGCACGCGAACCGCTCACCGGCGTAGAACTTGCCGTGGAACTCTTCGGCGGACACGCCCGGGGCAGCGACTAAAAAGTTTTACCCTGCAGGTAACCTCATACTATTCATGAAATCTTTCGAAGGAGAATCGTTCTACCATGACTAATCGCGTTGTTCTTGCATATTCAGGCGGTTTGGACACGTCCGTTGCTATCCCGTACCTGGCTGAAATGACCGGCGGTGAAGTGATCGCGGTCTCCCTCGACCTTGGACAGGGCGGCGAGGACATGGAATCAGTGCGCCAGCGCGCATTGGACTGCGGTGCAGTGGAGTCCATTGTTGTGGACGCCAAGGATGAGTTCGCCGAGGAGTATTGCCTGCCCACCATCAAGGCAAACGGTATGTACCAGGGCGAGTACCCGCTGGTTTCCGCGATTTCGCGCCCGCTGATTGTCAAGCATCTCGTTGAGGCTGGTCACAAGTACGGCGGCACCCACGTCGCCCACGGCTGCACCGGCAAGGGCAACGACCAGGTTCGTTTCGAGGTCGGATTCCTGAACCAGGATCCGGACCTGGAGATCATCGCTCCGGCTCGTGACTATGCCTGGACCCGCGATAAGGCCATCGAGTACGCAGAGGGCAAGAACTTGCCGATTGAGCAGTCTGCCGCGTCGCCGTTCTCCATCGACCAGAACGTGTGGGGCCGCGCAGTTGAGACCGGCTTCCTTGAGGATCTGTGGAACCCGCCGACAAAGGACCTCTACGCCTACACCGAGGACCCGGCGCTCGGCAACGCTCCGGACGAGGTCATCATCTCCTTCGAGTCCGGCAAGCCGGTGGCCATCGACGGCCGTAAGGTCACGGTCCTCGAAGCAATCGAAGAGATGAACCGTCGCGCAGGTGCCCAGGGTGTTGGCCGTCTCGACATGGTTGAGGACCGTCTGGTTGGCATCAAGTCCCGCGAGGTCTACGAAGCGCCGGGCGCCGTCGCGCTGATCACCGCTCACAAGGCTCTTGAGGACGTCACCGTTGAGCGCGAGTTGGCTCGCTACAAGCGTCTTATCGATGCACGCTGGTCCGAGGAGGTGTACGACGGCCTCTGGTTCGGCCCGCTGAAGCGCTCCCTGGATGCGTTCATCGAGTCCACCCAGGAGCACGTCACCGGCGATATCCGCATGGTCCTGCACGCTGGCCAGATCACGGTCAACGGCCGTCGTTCCAACCACTCGCTGTACGACTTCAACCTGGCTACCTACGACACCGGCGATACCTTCGACCAGACCCTGGCCAAGGGCTTCGTGCGTTTGCACGGTCTGTCCTCCCAGATCGCGAACAAGCGCGACCGCGAGGCCGGCAAGTAAATGGAGCAGCACAAGACAAACGAAGGTGCGCTCTGGGGC
This sequence comes from Corynebacterium sp. HMSC075D04, assembly GCF_001815635.1. NCBI lineage: Bacteria > Bacillati > Actinomycetota > Actinomycetes > Mycobacteriales > Corynebacteriaceae > Corynebacterium > Corynebacterium sp. HMSC075D04. Next base: position 6,524 of record NZ_KV821352.1, on the reverse strand, counting down.
GGTCGTTTTTCCGGCGGCCCGTCGGAAGCCATGTTCGCCCTGTCCGTGTCTACCCATTTTGACTGGGTGCTTGCGCCATACGATGTGCTCGCATCCAAGGCACACGCGAAGGTGCTGAACAAGGCAGGTTTGCTTAGCGACGACGACCTCGCCGTCATGCTCGACGGCCTAGACCAACTTGGCCGCGACGTAGCCGACGGCTCGTTCGGTCCGCTGCCGACCGATGAGGATGTCCATGGTGCGATGGAGCGTGGACTCATCGACCGTGTCGGGCCCGAGATCGGTGGTCGCCTGCGTGCTGGACGTTCCCGCAACGACCAGGTTGCGGCCATGTTCCGGATGTGGCTGCGCGATGCCCTGCGGGGTGTCGCACTCGATGTCAGCGATCTGATCGACGCGATCGTCGCACAGGCGGAAGCCCACCCAGACGCGATCATGCCTGGCAAGACCCACTTCCAGGCAGCACAGCCGATCCTGCTTGCGCACTCGCTGTTGGCGCACGCCCAGCCGCTGCTGCGAGACCTGGACCGGATCAAGGATGCCGACAAGCGACTGGCAGTCTCGCCGTACGGTTCTGGAGCGCTGGCTGGTTCGTCGCTGCACCTCGACCCAGAGGCGATCGCAGAGGAGCTTGGTTTCGATTCTGCAACCGACAACTCGCTCGACGGCACCTCATCGCGCGACTTTGCTGCAGAATCCGCGTACGTCCTGGCACAGATTGCGATTGATATCTCTCGTTTCGCCGAAGAGATCATCGCGTGGTCCACGCCAGAGTTCGGTTACGTCACGCTGCATGACGCGTGGTCGACTGGCTCGTCGATCATGCCGCAGAAGAAGAACCCGGACGTTCCGGAACTTGCCCGCGGCAAGGCTGGTCGCTTGATCGGTAACCTTTCCGGTTTGCTCGCCACGCTGAAGGCTATGCCGCTGGCGTACAACCGTGACCTTCAGGAAGACAAGGAGCCGTTGGTCGACTCGGTCACGCAGCTCTCCATCCTCCTGCCGGCGTTCACTGGACTGGTTTCCACGTTGACGTTCCACGAAGACCGCATGCGCGAACTGGCTCCAGCAGGGTTCACATTGGCCACCGACCTTGCCGAATGGATGGTGCGCCAGGGCGTTCCATTCCGCGAAGCACACGAGGCTTCGGGAGCCTGCGTTCGCATCGCAGAATCCCGTGGTGTCGATCTCGTGGATCTGACGGATGAGGAGCTAGCGGGCGTCGATAAGCGTCTGCTCCCCGAAGTGCGCGAGGTACTTACTGTCGATGGGGCGGTCGCATCCCGCGATACCCGCGGCGGTACTGCGAAACCGCGTGTGGTGGAGCAGCGGGAGCGTGTGCGCGAAGCGAACAAGGCTGCGCGCCAGTGGGCAGAGCAGCCAGTACGGAAGAAGTAAATACACGTTCGCAGAGCGCAGTTCAGAGTTTCCCTTTAGCATTGGGATATGGATGCGCCAAATACCTATGAAGCCAAGCCCCGGGGACGGTCAGTCTCCGTGGTGCTTGGCCTCATTTTTATTGCAGTGGTCATCGCCGCAGTCGCTTTAGGCCGGGGGCTTCTTCCCTTTGGCAGTGATGGCGACGAAAAAGACAGTGGCGCTGAATCAAATCGCCAGTCTCAGGGCAACGTGCAGCAACTCCACGGAGTAATCGGCTCTGAAAAGCGGGCTTTCTTTGAAGACCCCAAGGTCAAGGACAGACTTGCAGCGTTGGGCTACAGCGTCAGCGTGACAACAGCGGGGTCCCGCCAGATAGCTACCACCACGGATATTGCCGCACAAGATTTCGTTTTCCCGTCTTCCGGGCCTGCCACGCAAAAGGTGCGCGAACAGGGCAGTGGCTACTCGGTGGATTTCCCGTTCTTCTCCCCGATGGCGGTAGCGAGCTGGAAGCCGATTGCGGATCTACTGGTAGCTGAGGGAGTCGTGGCTGAGCAGAACGGCGCTTACACACTGGACGTGAACAAGTACATGGACTTGGCCCGCTCCGGAAAACGATGGCGCGACCTCGGGGACGCGTTTCCGTCGCCACGCAATGTACAGATCCGCTCGACAGATATCCGCACCTCAAACTCCGCCGCGATGTATCTGTCGCTGTTGGCGTGGGAGGTAGCACAGCGAGAACCCGATCGCGCCAATGACGTTGGTTTTCTTGTCGACGAGATTGCGCCCTTCTTCACCGCTCAGGGATACAGCGAAGCGTCATCCTCTGGCCCTTTTGCGGACTACCTCAGCCAAGGCATGGGAGCGGTACCGATGGTGATGGTGTACGAAGCACAGTTCATTGGTGAGCAGATGCGAGATAATTCCCGAATCCGCGACGATATGGTGCTGCTGCAACTCAGTCCGACAGTGCTGGCTAACCACGGCATCGTCGGGGTGAGCGAGGGCGGTAGAGAACTCGGTCGTCTGCTCACCAACGACCCCGAGCTACAAAGGCTGGCCGCGTACCACGGATTCCGGCCCGCGACCTCAGGCAACCTGGCCCAAGAGATGGAGGATCGAGGGCTCGATGCGCCTGCGGATTACGTCAATTCCATCGACCCACCCTCCTACGACAGGCTTGAACAACTCATCGACGGTGTCGGTCAACGCTATGGCGGAGCACCCGCACCGGTGAAGGAGGAGGAATAATGAATCGCCTCGTCGCGGCGCTTGCTGCGTTCATGTCTCTGGTGCTCGTCGCGTGTAGCACTTTCGAAGAAGGCACTTCCAATACTCCTGATACATCCGGCGCAGGGCCCAGCGGTAATGCCGATCTGACCATTGTCGCTGCAACCGAGCTCAAAGACCTCGAAGAATTGGTTGATCGTGCAGCAGAGGAGCTCGGCTTCACTATCGACATGCAGTTCCCCGGCGGAACTTTAGAAAACTCCCAAACGCTCAAACAGGGAGGTTTCGATGGGGAAGTGGATGCCACATGGTTTGCTACGAACCGCTACGTCAACCTGATCGGCGCCTCCGACAAGTTGGACGGTGAGACAAAGATTGCCACAAGCCCCGTCGCGTTCGGTGTATGGGAGGACAGCGCAAAGCGTCTCGGCTGGGACACCAAGCAGCCCACCTGGGCCGAGTTTGCCGACGCTGCCGCAAGCGGCAAGTTCACGTTCGGGATGACCAACCCGCAAGCCTCGAACTCGGGATTCTCCGCACTCGTCTCGGTGGCGACTGCGCTCGCAGACACCGGCGATGCGATTTCCCCTACTGACTTGGAGCGCGTTGGGCCACAGCTCAAGGAAATGTTCGAAGCGCAATCTATGGTTTCCGGTTCTTCCGGGTGGCTGGCTGAGACGTTTGTCAATGATTCGTCCCGAGGCGATGGCATCATCAACTACGAAGCAACACTTCACCAGCTAAAGGCCCAAGGTGTGCCTATTGAGGTTGTTGTCCCCGCCGATGGCGTGATTTCCGCAGATTACCCGTTATCGGCACTGGCTAACCCTGCGCATGCAGACGCGCGGGGTCGGGTAGAAGAGCTGTCGCGCTGGCTCCTGGAACACCAAGAGGACATCGCTCAGACCTATCGCAGGCCTGTGACCGGCGTGGATAACGTGCCGGTGGAGATAGCCAACCAACACGTCATCGAGCTGCCGTTCCCAGCCAACGAGGGAGTCGTCGATGAGCTGCTTTATGCGTACGACAACTCCTACCGCAAACCAGGCCGAACAACGTTTGTGCTAGATACTTCCGGGTCGATGGAAGGGCAGCGGTTGGCGTCGCTGAAAAGCATCATGCACTCGCTTATCGACGGCTCCGCTTCAACACTCACCGGTGACGTCTCCCTACGCGACCGGGAAACCGTCACGTTGCAAGCCTTTGATTTCGCACCACACGAACCGTTGACAGTTCGCTTCTCCCGGGAAGATCCGAAGTCTGCTGAAAAACTATCTGACTTCGTCGATGGTCTCCAGGCTGAGGGCGGAACCGCGGTGTATGAAACCTTGCTGAAGGCATTGAGGAATACGGACCCGAACGGAGGTATTCCGTCGATAGTTTTGCTGAGTGATGGTGAAAGCACCGTTGCCCCAGACTATGTCGAATTCAAGAGGCAGTATGAAGCATTGCCAGAACAGCTGCGTAACGTGCCTGTGTTCGTTATCTTGTACGGCGATGCTAATGCGATAGAGATGCAAGCACTTGCAGATCTCACCGGTGGTGAGGTGTTTGACGCGCTTGGTGGCGACCTGGCTGCTGCCTTTAAGGAGATTCGTGGATTCCAATAATTCGTCTGCGGGAAAAGCAGCCCGGTATTTCGCCTCACCCAAGAACCAGCTTGGGTTGGTGCTGGCTACCCTCGTGGTTGTGGTTCATATTGCGGTAGGTATCGGACTGTTCTGGCCGGTCGCCGCGGCGGCCGCGTATGGCGCCGGCGCGGCTCTTGCGCCGTCCCGGAAAACCAAGGAACTTCCAGCAGCACCAACCCTGCCCACGTCGCAAGTTCTCGAGAATGCGCTGCGGCAAACGACTGATCGGTTGGAATCGGCGAAGCCACCACGTCAGGTGATGATGCAGGCGCGAGCGTTTGAAAAAGCCTCCAAGTTCGTATTGTCCGAGTGGGAACACCTCGAGCCGACGCCTAAGCACCGGCAGACGATGTGGAATGTAGTCAATGTGTACTACCCGGAGGTCGTCGATACGTACCTTGATGCCCCTCAGTACCGAGACAAGTCTGCGGTGAGCGTGGTTGTGGACTCTTTAACCACGCTCACTCGCGCTGCTGAGCGGGTGCAGCAGGGGATTTTGGACGACAATCTGCGCGCCATGGATTCACAAGCGCAGTTCCTGCGTCAAGAGCTCGGTGAGTTGCCCGGACTCGACGACAGCTACCACGGAGGCAGCGGGTACGATCCGAAAGCATGAGTCTGGATCCGAAGCTTCTTAACGTCCTCGCGTGTCCCAAAGACAAGGGAACGCTGGAGTATGACCAAGAGCGGGAGCTGCTGGTCAACGAACGCCTCGGCATTGCCTATCGCATTGACGACGGCATCCCAGTTCTGCTCATCGACGAAGCAGAGCCATACATCTCGGCAAAGTAGAAGACGGAGAAAAACCCAATGAGCAAAAACATCATTGATGAGCTTGAGTGGCGCGGGCTGATCAACCAGTCCACGGACCTCGACGCACTGCGGAAGGAAACCGAGCAGCCGATCGTGCTGTACTGCGGCTTCGACCCGACTGGTCCCTCGCTGCACGCCGGCCACCTCGTTCCGCTGCTCATGCTGCGCCGCTTCCAAGAAGCAGGCCACACACCGATCGTGCTTGCTGGTGGCGCGACCGGCATGATCGGTGACCCCCGCGATGTGGGGGAGCGTTCTATGAACTCCGCGGACACCGTCCGTGATTGGGCGGACCGGATCAGCGGCCAGCTCAAGCGCTTCGTGCACTTTGATGGCGACAATGCAGCACGCCTGGTCAACAACAACGACTGGATTAAAGACCTTGGCGTTATCGAGTTCCTGCGTGATGTGGGCAAGCACTTCTCGCTGTCCACGATGCTCGGCCGCGACACGGTGAAGCGTCGTCTGGAGAACGACGGCATTTCTTACACCGAGTTTTCCTACATGCTGCTGCAGGCGAATGACTACGTGCAGCTGCGCCGCAACCACAATTGCGTGCTGCAGGTTGGCGGCGGCGATCAGTGGGGCAACCTCGTTGCGGGCGTTGACCTGAATCGTCGTATGGACGGCGAGCAGGTTCACGCGTTGACTGTTCCGCTGGTGACGGATTCCGAAGGTAAGAAGTTCGGCAAGTCCACTGGTGGCGGCTCGCTGTGGCTGGATCCCGAGATGACCAGTCCGTACACCTGGTACCAGTACTTCGTAAACACTGCGGACGCCGATGTCATCCGTTACCTGCGTTGGTTCACCTTCCTTGACCAGGAAGAGCTCAACCGCCTGGAGACCGAAGTGGCGGAGCGCCCATTCAAGCGTGAAGCCCAGCGTCGCTTGGCGCAGGAGATGACCGATCTGGTCCACGGCAAGGAAGCCCGTGAGGCTGTCGAACTCGCATCGCAAGCTCTGTTCGGTCGCGCAGAACTTACTGACCTCGACGAGAAGACCCTCGCATCGGCAGTCTCTGAAACCTCTGTCTTTGAGATCCCAGCCGGCGAAACCACGGATATCGTGGAGCTTCTCGTCGGTGCTGGTCTTGCAGAGTCGAAGGGTGCAGCGCGCCGCTCCATCAAGGAAGGTGGCGTGTACGTGAACAACGAGCGCGTCGAAGACGAGGCGTGGGCGCCGTCTGACCAGGATTTCCTCCACGGCACATGGCTGGTCCTGCGCCGAGGCAAGAAGAACTTCGCAGGCGCTAAGCGCGCATAAGCAACTGCTTATCGACGACACCACCCAGGCAGAAACCACCATCTGCCTGGGTGTTTGTGTTGTTTGTGAGTTCGTGGTTATATCTTCATCCGTTGCTTCGAGCGGCCTTGAGGGGCTGGCGAGAGGGAACAAGTTAATTTCATGAGGTTACGTGTTCAAGGTAAACGCTGGTTGAACTTGGGTTTGACTTTGGTTTACGTTGTG